>JAULTB010000059.1:0-4847 GCA_038801655.1 Candidatus Methanosuratincola thermotaenarum
TCCAGCCGAACCCTGAGACATTCCACAAGAAGAAGGCAGACTTCCTCAGCAAGGAGTCTTACCTCCTCATGATCCCGTCGCACATTGCCGACGCGCACCTCCGCGGGGACATCCACCTCCATGACCTGGAGTACTGGGGGACTCGCCCCTTCTGCCAGGACTGGGACCTCAGGTACTTCTTCTATTACGGTCTCATGCCAGACGGGACTGGGACGCACACGTCGGTCGCTGGACCTGCGAAGCACGCAGAGGTCGCGATCCTCCACGCTGCGAAGGTTCTTGGGGCTGCCCAGACCAACTTCGCTGGAGGGCAGGGCTTCTTCAACTTCACCGTCTTCATGGCTCCGTACCTGAAGGACTTTGACACGAAGCGGCTCCACCAGACCGCACAGATGTTCCTGTACGAGATGACCCAGCTCTACGTCGCCCGGGGCGGTCAGCCCGTCTTCTCGTCGATACAGATCGAGTCAGGCGTCCCGAAGGTCTGGCAGGATGCGCCCGTGGTGTCGCACGGCAAGAAGTGGTCTGACCTGAGGTACGGCGACCTTGAGGACACGGTCCACGCATTCGCGGTCGCGCTGCTCGAGGAGTACCTGAAAGGCGACGCGATGGGCAAGATGTTCAACTTCCCGAAGCCTGAGGTTGTCCAGAGGGCGAGGTACTGGGACGACGAGGAGTTCGAGGACGTGATGCTCAAGGCAGCCGAGCTCTCGGCTAAGTTTGGTTCGACATACTACGACAACATGATCCCTGCTTACAGGGGAGGGGAGGACGGCGTCTCATGCTTCCAGTGCTGCGCGTACTCGTTCTCGGAGGACGGAAAGTCTGAGAACTTCCAGAAGAAGGTGATGTTCGAGGACGGGGCCCACTTCTCGATGGGCGGGATGCAGGTGGTCACCATCAACCTCCCTAGGGTCGCGTACAAGTCAGGGGGAGACGAGGCGCGCCTCCTGGAGGTGCTAAAGTCCACAATGGACGTCGCGAAGGAGGCCCTGCTGCTCAAGAAGGCGACAATAAAGCGGAAGTTCGAGAGGGGCCTCATACCGTTCGCATCCCAGCGCCCCCGCGGCGCCCCGCCGGCAGTAGACGTCGACAACCTCTCGCTCACTATAGGGTTCGTCGGGATGAACGAGCTTGTCCAGCATATGACGGGTTACGAGATCCACGAGGACCCGTCAGCCCAGAAGCTGGCCCTCAAAGTGCTGATCGAGATGGACAAGATAAGGAAGTCCTACAGCGAGGAGACTGGGGAGAAGTTCTCCATTGCAAGGACGCCTGCAGAGTCCGCCGCGCAGCGCTTTGCGGTTGCTGACCTCATACACTACCCCAAGTTTGCGCGGGAGCTGGTGAAGGGCGACCTTGAGAAGGGGCTGTCTCTGCTGAACGACACGAAGGACGTCCCGGTCTACTACTCCAACGGCGCGCACGTAAACGTCGCTGCGCAGCTCCCCTTGGACCAGCGCCTCTCGATCGAGCAGAGGTTCTTCCCGATACTCAAGGGAGGCGACATATTCCACGTCTGGCTCGGCGAGGCTAACCCAGACCCGGAAGCTCTTATGAAGCTCAACATGCGGATAGCCAAGCAGTCATGGGTCGGCTACTGGTCCCACACGAAGGACATAACCGTCTGCAGGGACTGCGGATATGTCGGCGGCGGGATTAATTCGAATTGCCCGACATGCGGCAGCACCTCCGTGAGGAACTACTCCAGGATAACGGGCTACTACCAGGATGTCAGCTCTTGGAACGCTGCAAAGAGGCAGGAGCTCAAGGACAGGCACAGGGTCAGGCTTTCATGATCGCGGGCAGCGGCGGCAGCGGAAACAGCTCTTCGGACAGTGGTGGAGGAAAAGGCAGGGGAAGCGGTGTCAGGGTGGGATCGAAAGCAGAGGTCTATGCCCCCGAAATTATGCCCCTCTCCCTATGCGACTTCCCAGGGGAGCCGGCCATAGTCATCTTCTTTTCCGGGTGCAACTACCGGTGCGGGTACTGCCAGAACTGGAAGATAAGGGAGCAGGACACGTCGCACTTGACAAGGATCGACCGGATCGAGCGGCTCTTGGAGGGGGGTAAGCTGATCAACGCCTGCAAGGTTACCGGCGGGGAGCCCCTCCTCCAGCCTGATGCCCTGATGAGGATCGCCAAGAAGGCAAAGTCGCTCGGCTACAAGTTCGGGATCGATACCAACGGCACGCTGCCGGAGCGCCTCAGGGAAATACTGTCAATGCTCGATCTCGTATCGATCGACGTCAAGACTGCCCTCAACGACCTCGAATACAGGAAGGTAAGTGGGGTGGACAATCCGATGGTGGATCGGGTGGTCGAGTCGATAAGGATCGCGCTCGCCTCGAGCGCATTCGTTGACCTGCGCATGGTAGTGATCCCAGGGGTTAACGACAGTCTGGAGGTTGTCAGGTCAATAGGCCGTGACTTGAGCAGCATGGGGTACGGGGAAAAGGCCTCAGTCGGCGGTGCAAGTTTCACCTTGGTCGAGTTTGTCCCAGAAAACGCTGGGAGCAGGGAGTACTCGATGCTGCGGAACCCTTCAGTTGAGGAGCTCGCAAGGCTGGCTAGGGCGCTGCCCCTCCGCAATGTGCGGATCTCGCACCGAGCGCTTGGATACTGCGTAAGCATAGAAAAAATTCAGCCTTGACGCTCAAACATCCGGCTTTTTTGGGATATGCGCGGGTTAAGAAGGCGAAATGGGCGGATGCATGGGGGAAAGAAAGAGAAAAGTGGGTAGGAAATCACTGGAGCTGAATCGCCTTTATCAGGTCCAGCGTCACAAGGTCGCTTATTCGCACTTGGTCGTTGGAAACGGTATAGAGGGCGTCTTCGATGTAAAGGATGCGCCTGACCGTCAGGCTCCAGTAGCTCTGGGTCATGTCTGACTGATGGACTATTATGCCCCTGAGCGAGAAGCCGTCTTCGGCACTCACGTTGAACACGAATGCCCCTTGGGAGTACTTCCATGCGCCGTAGCCTTCAGCCCACCCGACTGGGATGGCGAGCATCCGCCTACCGGCGTCGAAGAGGAAGGCTTTAGGATCGTAAAGCGCCTCCGAGTCTGAGTAGGTGTAGTTGAGCCCAAACTTCGCGACCTCCTTGGGCGCGCTCACGTCCTCCACATTGAACAAGGAGAGCTTCAGGTTGTTCCCTTCCTTTCCGACCCCGATTATGTGGCCTTCATCCAGAGGGTGGAGGTAGCTGGAGTAACCTGGGATCTTCAGGTAGCCGAGCACTGAGGGATTGAAAGGATCGCTGAGGTCAATCACGAAGAACGGGTCTACCTGCCTGAACGTGACTAGGTAGCACCTGTCGCCCATGAACCTGGCCGAATAGATCCTCTCGCCGGGGGCTATCTCCTCGATCGACCCTACAATTTCCATCTTCATGTTCAGCACGTAGAGCGCATTCTCGCTCCCGTTCGAGGTCCACTCGGTCGTCGCAACCCTGAAGTACCCATTGTGTTCGTCCATGCTGTACTGGTTCAGTATCCCGCCCGGCACTGTGCCGCTGGCCTCGAGCGCAACCTTCCCGTCCTTCAGGCTCAGCCTGTAGATGAGCGTCTCCTCCTTCCAGTCCTCAGCGCTAGTGCCAGGGGAGATGACCATGATCCTCACAGGGTAAGACCGGTGGGCAACAAGGTACATGTTCTCCGGCGAGACGTACATCGTAGAGGAGGCGCCAGCCAAGAATGTCTCGTCCGACGGAGGGATCGAGTCATCGATCACATTCAAGGATATGACTGTCATGAACAGATAGTGATACTCCTGGGATTCTATGTAGTAGATCTCCTCGGGCTTTATCTCCTTCGTCGCGCCGTCGCACGCGTAGGCTGGGAGCTCGATCCTGTAATCCTGGCTGTCGAAGTCATACACGTACGGGTACTCCTGCGAGACTATGTAGACGTAGTCGCCTATCATCCTCGAGCCGCTGATTGTGCCGTTCAAAACGAGCTCTCTTGCCAGTTCAGGGGAGGACCTGTCGGTGATGTCATAGACTCTGACGAATGAGTTGGCTGTATAGGCCGGGTAAGCCTTGAAAGCAACCGCCGAATATCCGCTCCCAATGACCACCAGCCGGTCGCCGTTGATGTAGAGGTCCTGCGAGTATGAGTTGTTGATCACGATCTTGGAGACGACCCTTGCATCATCGGGCGGGTAGGCCTTCACGATGTAGACGGTGTCCCCGGAGGCGATGTAGAGGTACTCGCCGTCGCTCTTGACAATGTCTGCCTCGTCTACGCCTGCTACCTGTATGTTTGTAGTCGAATAGTCCTTCAGCCCACCTTCGGCGGTAGTCGCCTGAAATGCAAAATCCCTATTGAAGTAAAAGACCGGCCACCAGGATGGGGCTCCGCCCTTCAAGTAGGCCTCGATCTCGTCCATGCTGGAGAACCGCTTGAGGTTCGGATCAGGGGCCTGGCTCATCGAGTAGGCTGCCGCGACAAAGACAACCAACACCAAAGGAACCGCTACTATGATGGCTTTTTTGTAGGATGAAAGCTGCCTCATAACATTTACCTGATATACCGTTGTCCCCATGCGATTTTATGCTATTGATCTGAACGCCCATTCTAAGGATTAGAACACCCGGCCCAAAGGGGGCAGGATTTTTATAACATCCAAGTCTTCCGAGGAAAAATGTCCGCAAATAGGAACAGAGGCAGAATCAGAATCAGAAGCAAAAGAGGGGAGATCTCGACCCCCATAATAACCATCCTGGTGACTGTAGCCGCCCTGGCCGTCACTGGGATCGCGGTCAGCTGGATGCTCTCTACTGGCGCAGCTGCTGCGAACCAGGGCGCCCTAATGATCGTGGGATCCCCTGTGGTCCAGAATGAT
>JAULTB010000060.1:0-4764 GCA_038801655.1 Candidatus Methanosuratincola thermotaenarum
AAGGAGGGCACCGTGAAGCTCGCCCCCAATGAGATCAGGTCGAGGCTCGAGAGGATAACCGACTCGGACGTGAAGCTCATGGGCTTGGACCCGCGCATAGCGAGGCCCGAGTGGATGGTCCTCACAGTGTTGCCCGTGCCCCCCTCGGCGGTGCGCCCATCGATCACTCTAGAGTCGGGCATCAGGTCCGAGGACGACCTGACGCACAAGCTCGTCGACATCATAAGGATAAACGAGCGCCTCAAGGATAACGTCGACGCAGGCGCCCCGCAGCTCATCATAGAGGACCTTTGGGAGCTGCTCCAGTACCATGTGACGACATACTTCGACAACGAGACCTCGGGGATCCCGCCGGCGCGCCACCGCTCTGGAAGGCCGCTCAGGACTCTGGCTCAGAGGCTCAAGGGCAAGGAGGGCAGGTTCAGGTCGAACCTGTCGGGCAAGCGCGTCGACTTCTCCGCCAGGACGGTGATCTCCCCAGACCCGATAATCAGCATCAACGAGGTGGGAGTCCCGATAGATGTGGCGAAGCTCTTGACTATACCTGAAAGGATAAACCCATACAACATTGATCAGGTGAAGCGCCTCATCGAGAACGGCCCGGATGTCCACCCTGGCGCGAACTACATAATCAGGCCGGACGGAAGGAGGATCGACCTCAGGTTCCCGAAGGACAGGAAGGCGATAGCGGATGCCGTCGAGATCGGCTACATCGTGGAGCGCCACCTGAAGGACGGCGACATCGTCCTCTTCAACAGGCAGCCGTCGCTCCACCGGATGTCCATTATGGCGCACAAGGTCAGGGTCCTGCCGTACAAGACCTTCAGGCTCAACCTCTGCGTCTGCCCTCCCTACAACGCCGACTTTGACGGGGACGAGATGAACCTGCACGTCCCCCAGAGCGAGGAGGCCAGGGCGGAGGCAGGCGTCCTGATGCTCGTCCAGGAGCAGATACTCTCCCCGAGGTACGGTGGCCCTATAATGGGCGGGATACAGGACTACATCTCGGGCGCGTACATGCTCACAAGGAAGGAGACCCTGCTCACCAGGGAGGAGGCCTCGCAGCTCCTCGCGAGGGCAGGCTACACCGGCGAGCTCCCTCCGCCAGAGATTAGCGAGCCGAAGGAGCTCTGGACCGGTAAGCAGCTGGCGAGCCTCTTCTTCCCGAAGGGGTTCAACTACTCGCTCAAGTCCAATGTCTGCCTCAAGTGCCCGACCTGCAAGAAGGAGGAGTGCGAGCACGACGCCTACGTCGTGATAAGGGACGGGAAGCTGATAAAGGGGGTCATTGACAAGAAGTCGATCGGCGCAGGGCAGCCCGAGAGCGTCCTCCACAGGCTAATCAAGGACTATGGCACCGACGCAGGGAGGGATTACATAGACAGGGCATTCAAGCTCTTCCTTGCTTACATCGACAGCCGCGGGCTGACGATCGGTCTCGACGACGAGGAGCTCCCTGCAGAGGCAAAGAGGAAGGTCCTCGAGGTGATCAGGCAGGCTGAGGCCAAGGTATCCCAGCTGATCGACGTCTACAACCAGGGGCTCCTGGAGCGCCTCGCAGGCAGGACGCTTGAGGAGACGCTCGAGACCAAGATAATGCAGGAGCTCGAGGAGGCCAGGGAGCTTGCTGGGGAGATCGCGAGCCAGTACCTTAAGGAGTCCAACACCGCGCTCCTCATGGCCAGGACCGGCGCAAGGGGGAGCCTGATGAACCTCGCGCACATGGTCGCGTGCGTAGGGCAGCAGTCTGTCCGGGGCGAGAGGATCATGAGGGGGTACATGAAGAGGACCCTCCCCCACTTCAAGCCGGGCGACCTGGGGGCTGAGGCCCACGGCTTCGTCTACAGCAGCTACAAGGACAAGCTCAACCCGATCGAGTTCTTCTTCCACGCGATGGGAGGAAGGGAAGGGCTGGTCGACACGGCTGTCAGGACAAGCCAGAGCGGTTACATGCAGAGGAGGCTGATCAACGCCCTGCAGGACGTGCGCGTCGAGTACGACCTGACCGTGAGGGGCACGGACGGGTCGATCATCCAGTTCAAGTACGGCGAGGACGGCGTTGACCCAGCAAAGAGCGACCACGGAAAGGCAGTGAACGTGGAGAAGATCATTGAGAGAGTCGTGAAGGCAGGAGGCAGCTGATATGACAGAGGAACCGTCAGAAAGCTCAATTGAGGAGACAAAAGAGACCGGCACAGAACCGCAGGCAGAGAAAGAGAAAGGCAAAGGCAGCGCCAAGAAGGCAAAAACCAAGGCGAAGCCGGAGGGCAAGAAGGCCAAGAAAGCCAAGGAAAAGGAGGGCTCAGTCGTTGCGGCGCCGGAAAATACCGCAGAAGATCAAACCCAGCCCCCTCCTGGGCAGGAGTGCCCGAAGTCCGACAAATCCGCGATACTGGACAGCCTGCTTGCCAAGTACAGCCTCCCGGAGAACCTGGTTGCACAGCTGAAGGATAAGACCTATGGGCTAGACCTATCCGCTGAGCAGCTGGCAAGGATCGTCGAAGAGGTCAACAGCGCGTACGTAAAGGCGCTGATAGAGCCCGGGGAGGCCGCGGGCACGGTTGCAGCCCAGTCCGTGGGCGAGCCGGGGACGCAAATGACGCTGAGGACATTCCACTATGCTGGTGTCAGGGAGCTGAACGTAACCCTTGGTCTGCCCAGGCTCATAGAGATAGTCGATGCCAGGCGGACCCCCTCCACCCCGACGATGACAATATACCTGGACGAGGAGCACCGGGGGAGCTTGGAGAAGGCAAAGGAGGTCGTGGCAAGGATCGAGAGGATCGCCGTCGAGAATGTCGCAAAGAGCATCGAATACGACATGATCAACTCTTCATTCATAGTCGAGATAGACACCGAGGTGGCAGAGGACAAGGGGCTGGACCTGGACTTCATAGCAAAGTCGATTGAGAAGCTGAAGGTTGGCAAGGTCTCCATCGAGGGGAGCAGCATAATCATCAGCCCAGAGACTACTGCGCCGGAGAAGATCAAGAGGCTCCGCGAGCGGATCCTCGACCTCAGGCTGAAGGGGATCAAGGGGATCAAGCGGGTGGTGATACAGAAGGAGGACAACGAGTACGTCCTCCATACCGACGGATCAAACCTCGCGCAGGTGCTTGGGATCAAGGGCATAGACGCGACAAGGATCTATACCAACAACATCTCCGAGATCGCAGAGGTGCTGGGCATAGAGGCAGCAAGGAACGCAATAATCAGGGAAGCGTTCCAGGTGCTTGACCAGCAGGGCCTCGACGTGGACATCCGCCATGTGATACTCGTCGCCGACCTGATGACCTCCACAGGCAAGATCAGGCAGATAGGGAGGCACGGGGTCAGCGGCGAGAAGTCGAGCGTCCTCGCGAGGGCCGCCTTCGAGGTCACCGTAAAGCATTTATTGGATGCGGCTGCACATGGAGAGGAGGATGCATTGGAGGGAGTGACAGAAAACGTTATAGTCGGCCAGCCAGTACCTCTAGGTACGGGCATAGTCGAATTGTTTATGCGCTTCTCAAAAGAGGGTTCATGATATGGACATCGTCAAGGAACTTAAGACGGCCATAAAAACCGGCAAGGTCGAGACCGGATACAGGGTAGCCCTGAAGCTCTTCTCAAAGAAGAAGGTAAAGGCGCTCGTCCTGGCGTCAAACGCCCCCGAGGAAGTGGCCTCGAAGGTGAGGGCCGTTGCAGGCGAGGGGACGCCTATCTACCGATTTCCCGGATCGAGCTGGGAGCTAGGCGGGCTATGCGGAAAGCCCTTCCCAGTTTCAACCGTGAGCGTCATCGAGCCCGGAGAGTCCTCGATACTGAAGCAAGAGGGGGAATGACTCTATACCGAACATTAGGCTCACTGCTGACGAGATGCGCTACATCGCACTCTTGGAGAACCTAACCGGTGCCATTGCAAAGGATTGCATAGTCGACGACGATGAGAACAGGATTATCTTCGTGATCAGGCCAGGGGACATGGGTCTCGCGATTGGCAAGAGCGGGTCGAATATTGAGAGGACCCGGAGGGTCATCGGGAGGGCTGTGGAGATAGTTGAGTATGCCGAGAACCCCGAGGATTACCTGAAGAACATACTCTCTCCTGCAAAGGTCAGAGGGGTCAGGATTGCCAAGAACTCCGAGGGTCAGACCGTCGCCCATGTCACCGTCGACCCGAGGGACAAGGGGATGGCAATAGGCAAGAACGGGAAGAACATCAACAAGACCCGGCTTCTCATGAAGCGCCACTTCGACATCGATAACGTGAATATCGTCTGACCTCCGGTCAGCCGTGATGCTTAAATAATTGAGGTACATTTTGAAATCCGCACTAGGTGTATGCTATGGCAGGTTCAAAATCGCCAAAGGGTCTGCTCGCCGGCAGGAAGATGGCCGAGAAGCGGAAGAGGTTCCGCTGGAGCCTGAGGCAATACAAGCGCAGGGCTCTTAGGCTCGATGTGAAGGCAGACCCGCTTGAGGGCGCCCCGCAAGCCAGGGGGATCGTCCTCGAGAAGGTCGGGGTCGAGAGCAGGCAGCCCAACAGCGCAGTAAGGAAGTGCGTGAGGATCCAGCTCATCAAGAACGGGAAGCAGATCACCGCATTTCTCCCTGGAGACGGCGCTCTGAACTTTGTCGACGAGCACGATGAGGTGATCGTCGAGGGTATCGGAGGTCCTATGGGAGGATCGCTGGGTGACCTCCCTGGCGTAAGATGGAAAGTGGTCAAGATCAATGGGGTCTCGCTGCAGGCCCTGATGACCGGAAAGAAGCAGAAGCCTG
>JAULTB010000061.1:0-4559 GCA_038801655.1 Candidatus Methanosuratincola thermotaenarum
ATTGCTAGTTAGTAGGACTTGCCCTCCGATTTCCTTGCTGATCAATGCGGTGCGGAGGAGCTTCCTCTTGGCATAGATGGCGGCGCTAACCCCGGCTGGCCCGCCCCCGATTATGACCACATCGTAAATCTCCATCGCGTTCCCCACATTTTGGTTTTATTTTACAACTTAATTTATTAATGTATTTGACAATCATATCTATCGATGGATATGACATTCTATAGGGTTGCAAGCCTTTCAGAGGCGCCTCCGAACGCAATGAAGGCTTTCACAATTTCTGGAAGGGAAATTCTTGTGGCTAACATCAACGGGAATCTCTATGCAATTGACAACAGGTGTTCGCACAGGAAGGGGGACCTCTCAAAGGGAGTTATCGACGGCACAACCGTTACCTGCCCCGTTCACGGTTCAAAATTCGACCTTTCTTCTGGAAAAGCCTTGTCTGGTCCTAAGTTTGGGCCAATCAAATTGAAGACCTCCGACCTGAACTCCTACAAAGTGAAGGTCGAGGAAGGCTCGATTATGGTTGAGTTGCCGGAATGATGGCTCCCGAAGGCGATTAATTTGAGAGACTTCGACCTCATCGTGATAGGCAGCGGATCTGGGCTCGACGTGGCGGTAGCCGCAGCCAACAGGGGCCTCAGGGTGGCAATAGTCGAGAAGGGTCCATTGGGCGGAACCTGCCTCAACCGCGGGTGCATACCCTCAAAGATGCTCATCCACAGCGCAGACCTAGTCGAGGAAATAAGGGGCGCTGGCAGATTCGGGATAAAAGTGAAGGGATACGAAGTCGACTACACTGCCATCGTGGATAGGGTCACTTCCGATGTCGACTCTGAGTCAAAGTCCATTGAGAATGCCCTGATGTCCTCCGAGAATCCAGTCCTGTTCAATGGGCTAGGCAAATTCACAGGACGAAAAATAATTGAGGTTAATGGGGAGGAGATAACCGCAGAGAAGATCCTCATAGCGGCAGGGGCCAGGCCCAAGATCCCAGAGATCGAGGGGCTAAGGGAATCCGGGTTCATCACCAGCGATGATGCCCTGCGCCTCAGGGAGCAGCCGAAAACCCTCGCGATCATAGGCGGCGGGTACATAGCCGCTGAACTGGCACATTTCTTCGGATCCTTGGGCACGGAGGTCTACATAATCCACAGGAAAGAGCTTCTGATCAACAGCGAGGATGAAGAGGTCGCTCGTGCATTCACTGGCATAGCGTCCAAAAAATTCAGGGTATTCACATCATCAGAGCCCGTCTCAGTGAGGCGTGAGGGCGGCACATATGAGATCGCAGTCAAGGATCTGAAGACCTCTTCGATTGTGACTGTCAGCTCAGATCAGCTGCTCGTCGCTGCTGGGAGGGTTCCGAACTCTGATCTCCTCGACCTCGAAAAGACCGGGGTCCTAGTCGATCCGCGAGGGTACATAAAAGTCAACGAATACCTCGAGACGAATGTGCCTGGCATATACGCGCTTGGGGACATAATCGGGAAGTACCAGTTCAAACATGCAGCCAATCTCGAAGCCGAATATGCCCTCCAAAACATGCTCTTCCCGGAGGAGAAGCTCCCAGTCGATTACACCGCAATGCCCCATGCCATATTCACATCGCCGCAGATAGCCTCCGTCGGGAGCACTGAGCAGGAGCTCCGATCCAAAGGCGTGGAGTACATTGCCGCAAAGTGGAGGTATATAGACTCTGGGATGGGGAAGGCGATAGAGGACCATGACGGGTTTGTGAAGTTCCTCTATGATAAGAAGACCTTAAAGATACTTGGGTGCCACATAATCGGAACTGACGCCGCTACCATGATACACGAGGTCATTGTGGCGATGAAGAGCGGGAAGGGTGATGCATTCAGCATACTTGATGCGGTCCATATACACCCTGCCCTATCAGAAGTCGTACAGAGGGCTGCTTCGAATATTCATATTCATGACCATGACCATTAAAATTGGAGGGGGCGCCCCTCCCTTCTGGTGGCGGGCAGCTTAAGCCAGATCAGGTCATCTTCTTGAATGCAAAGGTGCCGATCGCCACAAGCACTGCAACGTAGGCTGCAGCCACCCCGAGGTCGAGGACTATCGGGAAACTGCTCTCACCGAGAAGCGCACCCCTCATGCCATCGACTATGTATGTGAGCGGATTGGCGTACGTTATCCAGCTTAGCCATGCAGGGAGGTTGTCTATAGGGTAAAGAGCGCCGCTCAGGAAGAAGAGTGGCAGGATCACGAATGACTGGACCAGCCCAAACCCCTCAAAACTTGTCATCTGAGAGCCTATCGCAAGGCCGAGGCTGGTTGTCCCCATCGCAAGGAGCAGCACGAAGAGTATCACCAACCCCAATGAATAGGCGGTGTAGTTTATTCCGAACAGGGGCCCGAAGAGGATTATGATGCCGCTCTGAATCAAACCGTCCGTGCACCCCCCCAGCATCTTGCCCACGAATATTGAAGTCCTTTTCAGCGGCGAGACCAGGACCTCCTTGAAGAAGTCGATTTTCTTGTCCCAGACCACGTAGAGCCCGAAGAAGATTGTCGTGAAGAGGACCACAAGCATCAACACCCCAGGGAATATGAATGCCTGGTATCCAGCCCCGCCGATGGATATTGATGCGCCAAGGCCGCCGCCGAAGGCCACCAACCAGATCAGAGGGTTCACAGTCGAGGAGACGAGGCGTGACTTCTCCCTCAGGAAGACCTTCGCCTCTCGGTACCAGAGCGCGTAAATTCCCCAAAGATCACTCATCTTGAACCAGCCCTCGCATACACCTCTGCCCATCCTTCCGCAGACTCTACCCTCATCTCCTTCCCGGTTATCTGAAGGAAGACATCGTTCAGCGTCGGCTCCCTGAGCTCCACAAAAGAGACGTTCCCCAGGTTGCACAGGATCTCCTGTATGTGCGCGCCAGCCTCGCTCAGGATTATTGTCACAGTCCCATCCTTCGCCTCTGCCTTTATCACATATGGCAGCCCCCTAATGTAATCAAGATTCGGGCTCTCGACCCTTGCCTTAATCATGCTTTTCCCCACTTTCATTTTAAGCATCGATGGTGAGTCGAGCGCTTTGATCTCCCCATAGTCTATTATCGCCACGCGGTCGCAGAGGGAGTCCGCCTCCTCCATATAATGCGTCGTGATAATGATCGTCACGCCTTGCTCTTTGGAGAGCCTCTTTATGTAGTCCCAGATGTGCTGCCTCGTTTGCGGATCCAGGCCTAGTGTTGGCTCGTCAAGGAAGAGGATTTTGGGCCTGTGGAGAAGCCCCCTCGCGAGCTCAAGCCTCCTCCTCATTCCGCCTGAGTAAGTCTTGACAAGGTCATTCGCCCTGTCTGCCAGGTCTACAAGTTCCAGAACATCCTCTATCCTCTTCTCCCTCTCCTCCTTGGGCACTCCGTACAACAGGGCGTGCAGGTACAGGTTCTCCCTCCCTGTCAGGATCTCATCCGAACTGGGAGTCTGGAATACCATGCCTATTGATGCCCGTACCTTTCCGGGCTCCTTCCTGATGTCATAGCCATTGACTTTTGCGGTCCCCTCAGTCGGCGGGATCAGGGTGGCTAGCATGGATAGCAATGTGGTCTTCCCTGCCCCGTTAGGCCCAAGGAGGCCAAAGATCTTCCCCTCCTCGATGGAGAGATCTATGTGGTTCACGGCGGTGATGTTCTTGTACCTCTTGGTTATCCCGAATGTCTGAATTATCATGCTCAATCCCGCCATTTGCGGTATGCTAATATCAGTTTAAACCGACCCTCTCTTTAATCTCTTTATTCCATCCCCGTCAGATGACTGGTTGAATTCCATCTGCTTTGTAGGGCACCTTGTTAGCCTGACTTCTGATTCCGATTAATATCTGAATTTGTAGATATGTTTATATCGATTGATCAAATGAGATGCTCTCATGGAGCTTCCGAATGACCGTATAAACGAGTTGAGGGCGAGCGTACTCAAGGCACTTTGCGACCCTGTGAGGCTTAAGATAATCTATGCACTCAAGGATGGGGAGCGGTGCGTGTGCGAACTAATCCCTCTGTTGAGGAGATCCCAATCCACTATATCAAAGGACTTGGACATGCTGTACAGGTCAGGCATATTGGGGCGGCGGACCGAGGGGAAGAAGACGATATACTGGGTGTCCGGAGAAGGCGTCTTCAGGATACTCGAAGAGGTCGACAGGATAGCGATGAGATCGATCTCGGACCTCGCAAAGACTTTTTCACAGTCTGAAAGAGCCATGTGATTTCTGCACACGTTCAGCCTTGCATTTGGAAAATTATATATTTATCAATTCAAAAAAATGAATGTGAGGTTTTCGATAATGGTGAAAGTTGAGTTCTTCACAGCAGAGCCTCCTTGCGCAGGCTGCGTTGAGCTCCTAAGGCTGGCTGACGAGCTTGCCGAGAAATACGGGGATCGCGTTGAGATCATAAAGCACGTGGGGCCGTGCAAGGAATTCGATGAATACGGGCTTACAGTGGTTCCTGCGGTGGTCTTTGAAGGGGGGCGGATCATGCTGATGGGGGTATGCCCGGATATGGAAACATTGATCGCTTCCCTTA
>JAULTB010000009.1:0-27385 GCA_038801655.1 Candidatus Methanosuratincola thermotaenarum
TGGTGGTAGGGACACCGACCTCGACCTCGAACTCCTTGGTTTCCGGGTCGGCGATAACCTTCACTGGAACTTTCATGCCCTCGAACTCCTTGGTCAGCTCGTTTATCTTGTTGACGACGGACATTATGTTCAGCCCAGTCGGCCCCAGTGTCGGACCGATAGGCGGACCTCCCGTCGCCTTTCCTCCATCAACCAAGAAGTTGAAGGTTTTTTTGGTTGTCAAGTCTATTCTTCCTCCAGTTCCTCGAAGGCTTTAAAGATGTCAGTCTTCTCCTCTCCCTTTGCGGCCTCGGCTTTCTCCTGAACCTTCGGCGGCTCACCTCGAGCGACTAGCTTCACCTGCTCAGCGTGCACGGTGATGGGCAGCGTATAGGGCGCCTCGAGCAACTCCAGAGTGACTTCGCTCTTGGTTTTGTCGACGCGGGTTACCTTTGCCTGCATCCCCTTGAACGGGCCGCCCACGATCTCGACCTTGTCGTTGACATCGACCATCTCAGCAGCCGGCTTAGGCATTATGAAGCGCAGCAGGTCATCGAACTCGACCTTTCCGGGGATGCACCCCTTTATGTGCTTCACATCTTCGATCGCAAGGTTGACCACGTTGGGCCCGCTCGCCTCTATGAAGACATAACCGCGCACGTCCTGGGGGGAAACTACTGCCATTATGGGGATATTCTTCGACTTTGCACGGCGTTCTATTAGCAGGGCAACGTTCTCCTCCTGACCTGCGGTTGTCCTTATGGCAAAGATTCTAGTCGACGCCGGCTGCCTCTCAGACAAGCTAAGTTACCCCCTAATCCCAAGCAGCAGCGAGGCAATGAGCTGGATGATGAAGCCAAAGATCCCGACAGCGATCATCCCTAAGAAGCAGATCTTCAATGATAGCTTAAGCTCATCCATGTCCGGCTTCCTTGAGAGCTTCAGGACCTTGCCAATCGACCGCAAAGACTCGGATAGACCCATCTCTACTCACCCAATTATTCATGTGAGCAAAGGGCTATCAACTCAAGGCTCAATTTAAAGCTTTCCAAATTCAAACCTCATACCTTGATCAGATCTAAACCTAAGGATGAGGCGGATGACCTCAGGCAGTCCTTTGCCTTCGAGGGAGTGCCCTTCCAGTCAACCAGCAGATATTTGCATTCCCCCAGAGTCCTCTCCTTGCATATTCTGAATAAGCCTGGGTCGAAGCCTTCGCACAGCACATACTTGGGCACGATGTGCCCAATATCAAAATCTCCATCAAGGATCAACTTGGTGAACTTCTCGGAGTAGTGCCCCCCACCGACCCCAATCGCAACCTTGCCCCTCTGTTGATTGTTCAACGAACGGTGAACTGCCGAGGCGACAATCTCCCCCAATATGGCATTCCCCCAGGAGTCTTCGTCGCTCCCGATTTCCACGAATGTGACCGGGAAATCGAGATCGGATGGACCATGGTGGGTGGCCTCAACGGTTACCTGCAATTCCACCCCACGGCTATCGCACTCCTCACGCATCGATCTGATTAGGGCTGACTGGAGCCACGGGTTGGATATGCAGACGGCGCCTGGCCGCCCCCCGTATTCGGCAGCGGTGCCTGGGTTGCCCGGCGTGTGTGCAGTCAGGCAGGGCTTGCCTGAAGAGCTCTTGTGCCTGGAAAGGCACAATGCCCACTCGACGCCATTGAGTCTGAGGTCTAGGTCTATGAGGCTGGAATCGATCTCAATCAGGAAGAGATCACCGTGAGCCCGAGCAGGCATCCCCCCGATCTCCGAGACCGCGAATGGCAGGATCGCCTCGAGGTGTTTCGCTATGTTGACTCCGGCTGGGTCATTGGCGGAGTAGATCAGCAGTTTCAAGTACTACACCAGCAGCTCACAGGATGAGGGACATTATGCTCTTCTGGACATGGAGCCGGTTTTCGGCCTGTTCCCAAACCACAGATCTTGGCCCGTCGATTACGTCAGCGGCAATCTCTTCGCCCCTGTGGGCTGGCAGGCAATGCATCACGATCGAGTCTGGAGAAGAGATGGCAAGGAGGGCTTTGTTCACCTGGTAAGGGCGGAGATCGCGCAACCTATTCTCCGCGTCGGACTCGGTCCCCATAGATACCCAAACATCAGTGTATATAACATCGGCATCCTTGGCTGCCTCGGCTGGATCCTCTGTGATTTGGAGAGAGGCGCCTCTTTTTGCAAGCTTTCGGAGCTCTGAAACCAGCCCCTCACTTGGAGAGTATCTCTTTGGCGATGCGATCACCATGGTCCCGCCCAGCTGGAGGACAGCCTCTGCGAGCGACTGCGATACATTGCAAGCCCCATCCCCGACAAAAGCAATTTTCAGACCCTCCAGCCTTCCCTTCTTCTCGATTATTGTGAAGCAGTCGCTGAGCGCCTGGCACGGGTGGAATTCGTCGCTGAGGGCATTTATGACCGGGACGGGGGCAGAGGCTGCGAGGGCCTCAAGATCAGCATGCCTATAGACCCGAGCAACGACTCCGTCAACGTAGCACCCGAATATCTTTCCGGTATCATGAATGGTCTCTCCCCTCCCGAGCTGGAGATCGCCCCAGTTCAGGTAGATCGGGTGCCCCCCCAGCTGGCTGATCCCCACGTCAAACGATAGCCGCGTCCTTGTCGAGGGCTTCTGGAAGAGCATAGCAACGCTCTTCCCAGCGAGATATTTTTCTGAGGGGCTACTCTTCTTGAGGGCAAGCTTCAGCTGTGATGCCCTTTTGAGAAACAGCTCGAGCTCCTCAGTGGAGAAGTCCCCTGTTCTGAGAAAGTCTCGGCCCTTTAGTTCCATGGAAATTACGCACCTGGAAGGTTCTTTAATTGTTTAGTCTATCCTAAAAATCTTTTTGGATTGATGAATTTTCTTGTGGATTAATTCGAGACCTTTTGTTGTTTTGCAACTATGTTGTCGATCACCCAGTCTGGGTTGAATGGGACAATGTCGTCGTAGCCCTGACCCACGCCGAGGAAGAATATGGGTTTCCTGAGGGCGCTCGAGATCGAGATGGCTGAACCTCCCTTCGCGTCTGCATCTACCTTGGTGAGAATCACGCCGTCTATCCTGACGTACTTGTTGAACTCTGTTGCCTGCTGAAGGGCATCGTTTCCGGCCAGGGAGTCGCCCACGAAGACGGTGAGGTCGGGGGAGGCGACCCTGTGGATCTTCATAAGCTCATCCATAAGGTCCTTGTCTGTCTGCATCCTTCCGGCAGTATCGATCAGGACCACGTCGATCCCGTTGTTCTTGGCGTGGAGTAAAGCGTCGTAGGCCACAGCCGCGGGATCTGCGCCGTATTTGTGCTTTATCACCTTCAGGCCCAGCCGCCCAGCATGGGTCTCAATCTGCTCTTCAGACCCCGCCCTGTAGGTGTCGCTGCAAGCTAAAACCACGCTCAATCCTTTGGCTTTGAGCTGCTTGGCAACCTTTGCAATTGTGGTTGTCTTGCCAGTTCCGTTGACCCCCACGAACATTATCACGAATGGTCTCTTGGACCCGACGAGACTGAAGAGGTCAGAATACTCAAGGGTCTCCTTCAGTATCGCCCTAAGTTCCGATTCCACAATGGGGCGGAGATCTTCAAAGAGCCCAACTTTG
This sequence comes from Candidatus Methanosuratincola thermotaenarum, assembly GCA_038801655.1. Classification (GTDB taxonomy): domain Archaea; phylum Thermoproteota; class Methanomethylicia; order Methanomethylicales; family Methanomethylicaceae; genus Methanosuratincola; species Methanosuratincola thermotaenarum. The sequence goes on from JAULTB010000009.1 coordinate 3,592, forward strand.
GAGCCCACCAGCCCCTCCTTGATCCTGTTAGAGATCTCCTCGGCCACGGGGAGCGCCACGTCGCACTCGACCAAGGACATCTGGAAATCCCAGAGCAGGGATTCCAAATCAGCCTCGGATATTTTCTTCGAAGATATCTGGTCGACGAGGCTCCCGATGGCCTTCTTCAGCCTGTCGAACAAGTCTCACGCCTGCCCGGTGGCCTCGAGCTTTGCGTATATGCTGTCTACTTGCTCCTGGAGTTGGACTAGCCTTTGCGAGACTTTGGCGTACTGTTCCTGCAGCTTGACTGACTGCTCCTGCGCCTGCTTTATTCGGGTTTCCATTTCGGCGATTGCCACAGCAATGCCCTTCTCGACAGAGAAGCCCGCACCCACTCCGACGATTACGCTCTGTACGGAATTGAGCTGGACGCGGATGTGGTTGCCTGCCCCAACATGGACAAGGACTTCACCATTCCCGCCCCTGGAATTTATCTCCTCCAACGAGGACTTTGAGAGGACAAGCTCGGCGAGGACATTGGTCGTGAGCTCGATCTGTTGGCGGATAGCATCAGCATAAGCCTTAAGGTTCGAGAACTCGAGGAGGAGCTCGTCCAGCACTTCCTTTTGCGAGGGCTGGGGGGAGGTCATTCTGCCTTCACCGGCTCCTCTTGTACCGACTCGATTTTTATCTGGAAGCGCCTTAACTTGTGATTCCCGCCTAACGTGCTCAGCGCCTTTTCCTTGGCGCGTGCTTCGTTAGGAGCTGAAACAGACTTCTCGAAACCAACCCATCCGAAGGGTTGCCTCATCTTTCCCTTGACCACGTAGTTCTTTTCCATATATCATCACCCTGTAAGTCCCAAGGAAGATTCAATCCTTGCCATCTCAGGTCCGGTAGTTTCCTGACCTACAACTGCACCGTACGAATTGGCGGTTATTCCCACCCTCAAGTACGGGGAGCCGCAGTTAACGGTAGAAACGTCCACTGGTATATTAAATATTTTGCTCAGGTTGTTTAGCTCGGCCTCGCTGGTGAGCGGGTGGGATACTATGCCTTTCCTGTTGGCCACCGCGCAGACGCCTGGCATGCTTATCCCGGCAATGCTGCCTTCATATACCTCGACGCCAAGATGGGACTTGATGAGTTCCACCAGTCTCCTGTCGGCACCGCGCCCGACCATGGCTGCCTTCTCGCCCAATAGGACCATATTCCCGAGGGCATTGACCTTGCCTTCATAAACCGCAACAGGTACAGACGCCATCTGCGCGATCTGCTTTACTTCGGTCTCTGTCGCAGTGCCTGGGAGTATGATCCCTCTAGAGTTCCCAATTGTGAATATTCCGAGGAGTACGCTTCCGGATACAGTTGTTCGGTATGCCGGGACGCCTAAGGTCTCAGAAAACTCTTTGAGTGTGCCTTCAGGCATATCCGGCGGCACTAACAAAAAAGAGTCTGTGCAGAAAGTGAATGCGCCTATGTTAGGGTTCCCGTAGAGGGAAAGGCGAGAGATCGACAAGGGAGCTAGGCCTCCGCCTTTAGCACCCTAACGACTCCGCTCTCGAGCTTCTGGACCCGCAGAGAGATTTTCCTTTCCGTCTTTGTCTTCCCCCTGCGCCACAGGGTCTCGTTCACCGGGGATGAAAGCTTTACCTCATCCTCCGCAGCCTTGAAGACCCTTGAGGCTACTTTTTTCACTAGATGGACGGCTTTCGGCGCAGCCTTCCTGCCATAGGTTAGGTACGCATGCCGCAGGTTGACCCTGATCACCTTCTCCTCAACGACCTTCTCCTCATCAACCGCCTCAGGAGCCGTCTCCTCCTTCTGCTCCTTTAATGCCTCCGCCGCTTTTGTTGGAGGTGCAGGAGGGCTGGCTTCGGCAACATTCCGTTCCTTTTCTGGGTCACTCATGATCGATCACCAAATGAACTTAAATGTCGAGCTTCTGGCTTCTCCAGTCCCTCATCTTTGGGTGCCTCCTGAACTTGCCTCGGGTCTTGGCGACCACCCAGAGTGGGACTGGGCTGTTCTGCTTTCCTGCTTTGTTAAGGCGTTTCTTTGTGCTCGTCTGTTTTCTGCTTCCCATAACAATCCCTCAAATTCTTGTTATCCTGATTTCTCTCTTTCTTGATTGCACCTGGGACAGGATCTGCTTGAGGTGTTCGTCTGTTAGCGGAATCGGGAGGCGCCCTTCGTTCGCAAGCTGGATCAGCTGTATCTCGAACTGCTCAGCGAATTCTGGCTTGACCATCTTCAGGTTGTTCAGCCGGCTCCTCGCCTCAGGCGTCAATATTGCCCTGAGTATATTCGCCTTCTGAGCCTCGGCCTCCTGACGCATCCGCTCTGCCTGCTCCTCCTCGACTGCACGCCGCCTCATCTCGGCGAGCTTCCTCTGTTTTATCAGATCAATTTCGTCGGGAGAACCAGACATGACGAATACAACCTCACTGAGGCTTTACAGGCAGATATTTAGCCATCTCAGGCATATCTTTCTGGATTTCCTTCAACAGCTTGTATGCTATCCGATCCAGTAATGACCTTCCGCTATCAGTTAATGCGCGACCTCCGCCCGGGAGTTTAGTCACAAAACCAGCTTTTTCAAGCTGCTGCAATGCCTTCCTCAGGGATGATCCCCCGGACTTGACGAAGTGCTCATTAGCCATACCGTTCTTTGCCCTTCCGCCGTACAGGCTTCTGAGACGCTCAACTCCCACTGGGCTCTCAATGTAGAGCCTCCTCAGCAGGGAGGCGCAACGCAGGTACCAGAAATCATTCTGGGAAGGTACGCGCTCGACATGCGGCCCTGTCTTCACAAATGCAGCCCATGGTGGCGGGGCAACCTCCTTTACATTAGCCTTGATGTAATCAGCCACCGCGAATATGAGCCGATCAGCTGGAACTTCTTGAGCCAATGGCAATCGAATTCCTCTCCTTTTTGATTCCTCTGAAGTTAATTTGAATCGCTATATAAATCTTTTACACCGACCTTGCAAAGGATTACAACAGTGCATCATACCAAATTGCCCATTGCCTAGCAGGGGTATAAAAAATTAGAGAAGGAGGTTGCCGAAGATAAAAGCGAAGGTCGTCGAGACGACAATGGTGGTAAGGATGTAGACGATGGCCTTCCTGAAAGTGAAGACACGGATAATTGCCAGCATGCTCGGCAGGCTCATGCCCGGCCCTGTGAGGAGCAGAGCCAGAGCCGGGGCTTTGCCCATCCCGAGCCCCATCATCATCTTGACGAACGGGGACTCAGTCATGCTGGAGAAGTACATGACTGCCCCTATGAAGTTAGCAAGGAAGGTCTGCGGCAGCCCGTTGCCTCCCAAGACTTGCTGGACAAACTCAGGGGGGATGAGGGCGCCGACCACGCCGACTATGAAGACGCCTGCAAGCAAGAGCGGCAGGATCTTCTTGACGAACCACCAGGTCTCCTGGAACCACTGGAGGATCTCATCCCTGCTGAACCGCAGGTAGGCGAAAGCCATGGACGCGCCGAAGAGCGGAAGGAATATCAGGAGCTTCTCCACGAACGAATGCCCTGCGCCAAGGTAATTGGGGAGGAGGAGCGTGGCGACTAGCATCAGTATCAGTATCAGCGAGTTCTTGGAGTGCAAGACCTCGGCCTTGGTCGCAGCCGCATTGGTCTTACTCCTCTCCTTTTCCGACCTTTCCCGCTCCTCTCTCCTGAACACGGTTACCATTACCATGCCTATTATCAAAGAGGATGAGATCGCAGCGAGGATCCTGACGAGCGTGATTTCAACGCCGAGGATCGCCCCGCTATAGGTAATTGTGAGGATGTTCAGCGCTGGGGCAGTCCAAAGGAAAATGAACGCAGGGCCAATGCTGCTCCCCCGCCTGTACAGGCCTGAGGCGATAGGTATGACGGTGCATGAGCAGACCGCGAGGCCAATGCTGGAGACTGTTGCCAACGGGAAGGAGGTCAACCGCCTAGCCGAATACCCGAGGTACCTGATCACGACATCCTTGGATATGAAATAATTCATTGCGCCAGCAATGAAGAATGCAGGGACGAGGCATGTCACGGTATGTTGAGCCACATAGTCAATCAACGACTGCAATCCGGCCATAAACAATAGAGTGATCTGATCAAGAGGCATAAGGTTGCGCCACCCAAAGGATGCGTGAGCAGATATATAAATATTATCAAATTCGAAACTATCGATATTTCTCAATATTAGTGGGGCGTTGCTCTGGAGGAAATATCGGCGAGATGCTTCCAAATGCCAGCGGAGACGTCAGTTGAGGCTGCGCGGCTGAGAATCAGAGCCGGGCTTATCCTGAAGCTCGCGAGGCCCCTTTTCTAATCCCCGGCGCCTTGCGGTACACAATGGGGGCGATTATAGCGGGGCTGAAAGTTTGGTCGTGCCCGCCCGAGAGGGCGATCTTCGGATACTCGACATCTTTCTTTGCGCATCTCTTGGTCTCCTTCAGCAACGACTGCCACGACAGGAGCGGCGACCGGATTGCAGGGCGGACCTTCTTTTCGGGGTGGTGCTGCTGGAGCACAGGGAGCTGGAAGAGACCGCGCTCAGAATAGCCAAGGCTTTGCGTTCACTAATTTGCGGCAGCATTGGCATTCATGATAAAAACATTGGTTTAGCGCTGCTTTCCTCATTTTTGAAATAGCAGGCGGATTTTTGGTTGGTTCTATTCAGCGCCGCCTCTTAAGCTCTCGCACAGCGGTCTGGGCGAGGCAGCAACCGCATTGGCTGCAGGATTGATGATGCCGGGAATGGGGTACTCCGTAGCCGCGGGGCAGATGGATTCCTGGTTTTTGAACCTTCGGTTCTGCTGGCTTGTTACGGCCTCTACTTCATACTGACGGTCGAGGTACCAGACTTAGGCGGACAGGCAGCGAAGAAAATGAACATTGTCACAAGGAAGGGGTGGAGAAAGCCTCGTTCGTTTCTCTAGCATCGTCGATCTTTGGGACGGCCTTGCTGGCGGCGTCCCACTCTCCGGGCTTTTCAGGAAGCGCCTTTGACCTCTCAAAGCTGGCGATCCTTTCCTTATTGCCTTTAGCCACGGCTACCGCTAGCCTGGTGGCTTTGATAAGTAAAGGCCTGGGTGGGGCGAAACATGCAGCCATTAACATGTTTGGGCGGCAGGATTCTTATCTGCAAGCGCGTTAACACTATACCTTGAGCTTTTGGGATGAACGCCATCAAAGATGCCTCTTAAGGGAGAGGCAGTTAAGTTTATATCTACATATTCCGCTATTTGAATTGTGATCCATATGGCTAAGATATTGATATTCGGCGGGGACCCGCCATGCGCAAGGTGCAAGGCAACCGAGAAGGTGCTCAGAGAGGCTGTTGCTGAGCTGAAGCTGGATGCTGAAATACTCCACGTATCTGCGCTCTCTCCTGAGGCGGACAAGTACGACATTCTCTCGACGCCAGCAGTTGTTATTAATGAAAAGGTTGTTGTAGCCGGGAAAGTCCCGGACAAGAAGACCGCGGTTGAGATGCTGAAAAAGGAATTCGAGAACTGAAGCTTTTTTAGCCAGATTTTTTTCATACATCCAGCTGAAGGACGATCTTGTCTTGTAGCGATGATCTGAGATAGATTTTGCGGTAGATGGAGATGAAGTCGGCAATAGAATGTTTCGACGAACTGTCCAGTCGCCTGGGGTCAAGGAAGCCTGCTTTATTCCTGGATTATGACGGAACGCTTACGCCGATTGTGCAGGACCCGGCGAGTGCGTTCCTCCCCGAAAGGGCAAAAAGGCTTTTGGTCGAGGCGAAGAGCAGGTTCCCGGTCGGCATAATAAGCGGGAGGGATCTTGACGATCTGATGGGGCGCGTCGGGATCGCAGGCATAGCATACGCAGGAAGCCACGGGCTCGAGATTGCATTCATCGACGGGGAGCGGAAGCAGATGGTTGACGGGCTACAAAAATGCCTGCGCGAATTGGAGGGTGCAGAGATTGAATTGCGCCGCTTGTCCGAGAGGTTCAAGGGAGCGCTTGTGGAGAGGAAGCGCTTCGGAGTGGCATTGCACTACAGGGCTGTGGCGGCAGATCAAACACAGCATCTTCTCAAATTGTTCGACGAGATCGCCTCTAGGCACCCCTGCCTCAGGAGGTCAGAGGGGAAAAAGGTGGCCGAATTGTTGGTTAAAGGCTCAAACAAAGGGGCTGCGATATCCGAGATCATGATCCACGAAGGGATCACGGAGGAGACCCACCTCCCGATATTCGTAGGCGACGACTTGACTGATGAGGACGGGTTCAAGGCCCTGAAGGGCAGAGGGGTCGGAGTGATCGTGTGGGAATGCCCCAGGCTGACGGAGGCGGACTACTGCCTCAGCGGCCAGGGGGAGGTCTTTGAATTCCTAGAGAAATTGGTGGGTTCGGTTCAAGGCTAGGATAGAAATGGAAAAAGGGGCTTACCTATGCATGAAGCCCTGGTACCCATTGCTGAAACCTGAAGGCCTGGCGAAGTCCCTGTTCTCCCTTCTGGGGCCCCGCGGATGGTACCTCTCGCGCCTTTCATTGTTCTTGCCAGCCGAGCTCATGAATGGCAGGCGCTCGAGATCCCCGTACTCGATCTCCTGGACATTGAAGTCATAGAGGTTGACTATCCTTCTGAAGAATCCATAGTCATCGACCGTCAGGAGGGATATAGCCTTCCCACGCTCCCCTGCCCGAGCAGTCCTGCCTATCCTGTTCACATAGTCTTCCGAGTTCTTGGGTATGCTGTAGTTGAAAACATGAGAGACGCTCTTGAAGTCCAGGCCCCTGGCAGCCACATCGGTCGCAACCAGCACGCTGATCCTACCCCTGTGGAAGGAGTCGATTACGCTCTCCCTTCTAGACTGGGACAGCCCGCCGTGGATGGCAACTGCAGCAATCCCGACCTTGCTCAAGTTCTTTGCCAAGGACTCGACCTCCCGCCTCGAATTGCAGAACACTATCGCCGTCTTCGGCATCTCGTCCTTGAAAAGGCGGACCAACAGGGAGAACCGCATCTTCCTCTCGACATTGCAGTAGTACTGCTCGAGCAGATCCTCCTTGACCTTAATCTCGGTCCTGATCCTTTTCGGATCCTTGGTGAACCTGGAGACTACCTCTTCGAGCCCTTCGGGCATTGTTGCGGCGAACAGGAGCGTCTGCTTCTCTTCAGGCAGGCGCTCGGCGATCTCCGCCACATCGTCTATGAAACCCATATCAACCATCTTATCGGCCTCGTCGAGGACGAATGTGTGGATGTTTTCAGTCCGCAGGTGCCCCTGACCCATAAGGTCAAGCACCCTACCCGGGGTCCCCACGATTATTTCGGATCGCCTCAGCCCTGAGATCTGCGGTCCCATCGCAGCCCCCCCGTAAACGCACACTGCGCGCAACCCCTTGGCAGCGGAGTACTTGGCGAGCGACTCGGTGATCTGTAGGGCGAGCTCCCTAGTCGGCAGCAGTATTAGCGCCTGACCTGGCTTCCCTTTGGCCACTTTTTCCACAAGCGGTATACCAAAGGCAGCCGTCTTGCCGGAACCGGTTTCGGACTGCCCAATTACGTCATGCCCGCACTTTATGAGGGGTATCGCCTCAGACTGGATCCGAGTCGGCTCTTTCAGGCCCATTGCCCCTATTGACGTCAATATCTCGTCTTGAATTCCCATCTCTTCGAATTTCGTAACACATCAACTCTTTTACTGTTCCGGAGCTACAAAGACGATAGAATTAGCATGAAGCTAACGCTATTTTTCAAGGCCTTCGTACTTCAGACCTGATTGAGTCATCAGCGATCAATATAAACCTTTTTACCTTACGCTGGAAATCCCGGGTCCCGCTCCATGAGGTAGCGCCTCACCGCGCCGCAGCTAAGGCAGGTCACCGAGACGTGGGGCGACCTGCTTGCATGAACCCTCACCCTGGAGGTTATGCCAGGGTACAGGTATGCATGGCACTTCCTGCATACGCTCCGCTTCAGCTCTCGAGGTATCCGGACCCTGGTGCGCATCGATATCTTGAGGGCAAGCCCGACGTACCTGTTAGCCAGACCGGCGTCGGATTTTACAGCCTGGCTTGCGAGTGAGAAGAGGCGCTCTATCCTCTGCCTTGCGAGATCACGGACGTGCCGCCTGTTGATTTTCAGGGAGAAAGCCCCCAGCTGGTAGAGATGCCTGCACATCTTTATTAGTATGATGATCGGACTCTCTCAACGGGCTTGGAGGCTCTAACCTTGATTACAATGATTATTGGGGAGGCTGCGCTGGAGACTGTACCTAGGGAGATAGCGAACCACCCATCGGTCACAAGGCTTGCGGAGAGGAAAGGGAAGAGACCAGAGGAGACGCTGCTGGACATCTCGTTCCACTATGCGGCGATGAAGGGGCTCAGGGACTGGGAGAGGAGAGGGAGGCCCGACATAACATTCCTGACGCTACTCGACCTGCTGGAGAGGCCACTGAACAAGGAAGGTCGGCTCCAGGTCTATGTCCATACGATAAACAATTTCGTGATCTGGGTTGCTCCGGAGATAAACATGCCCAGGAACTACACAAGGTTTGTTGGGTTGATGGAGCAGCTCTTTTCGCTAGGGAGAGTCCCGCCCAGAGGCAAGCCGCTCATGCTGCTGAAGAGGGGCAACATCCGGGATGTGGTTAATGGGGTAGAACACAGCAAAGTGGTGTTCCTCACAGAGAGAGGAAGAAAAGTCAAGCTCGACACGTACTTCTCTGAGCTTGTGAAGCAAGAAAAACCAATCCTAGTTATAGGGGGGTTCCAGAGGGGGGAGTTCACGGATCTCTCTCTTGCTGACGAGCAGATCTCAGTATACAAGAAGCCTTTGGACGCATGGATAGTGGGGTCAATGGTAGCGCATGAGTTGGAGAGGGCCCTAGGGATCATCTGAGGCCCCTCACAGGCCGGGGAAGAGCCATTTTATGAAGAGCAGCAGGGCGACTATGAATATCAAAGAGGCTCCAAAGATGGCCAGCGCCATTATTAGGCACTTCAATGCCAGCTTCAAGTCCCCTTCAGCCGCCTGCATATTAAAGGATCCACCCCTACCCTTTGGGAATTTCTGTCATCGCGCCCCTCCTCGGCGCTTGCAATCCTGGTTTAGAACATCATCACCCAAAAATCAGCTTCCCAGGACCATGTTAAAATCCTCATTGAATTATTTAAACATGATTTTTTGGTACAAGCAGATCGGATGCACAGACTTTTCTGATCTTATGAGTGCGGCCGCCGGGATTCGAACCCGGGATCCGAAGCTTGGGAAGCTTCTATCCTAGACCGGACTAGACCACGGCCGCTCTGCTCTCACCTTTTAACTTGACCTGATTTAAAAAATCTTCGTTCGATCCTGGAACTAAAATAAATGAAAAAAAAGGGAAAAATCCCGCCTTACATCGACATGAATTCCTGCGGTGTTGGCGGGTTCGGCGAGAGGCCCTTCCTCTCCCGGATCTTCTTGATCGTGTCAGCAAGCATGCTCGACGGGACTGGCGACCACCTGGCGAATTCTGTGCCCCAGAATGCCTTGCCCGCGGTCGCGCTCCTGAGCTGATCGGAGAGGTCGAAAGTCTCAGAGACAGGGATCTCAGAGACTAGGTGCATCACCTGACCGACCTGATCCATGCTGATGATCTTGCCGCGCTTCCCGGCGATTATTCGGGTGACCCCTCCCAAGAAGTCCTGGGGGACCTTCATGTCGAGCTTGATTATTGGCTCGAGGAGTATTGGGTTGCACGAGAGGAAGCCGCAGAACATTGCGTCACGAATCGCGGGCATTATCTGACCAGGTCCCCTGTGCGCAGGGTCCTCGTGGACATTTGCGTCTACGAGCAGCACCTTGAGGCCTCTGATCGGCTCCCTCGCTAGAGGGCCTTCTGAGACGTTGAGGCGGAAAGCCTGGATTATGGTGTCCTTGATCTCGCGTATGTACTGCAGACCCTTGGTGGCATCGACCAAGACGTTGACGTAGCTGTCGATTGCCCATATGCCCTTCGCCTCCTCGTTGTCCCAGCCTGCCTTCTCCCTCAGGATCCTTACTCTTTCCTTCGAGTCCATGTCCTCGTATATGACTCCCTGCTGTATCAGATCGATCGTCTCCTGGTTGAGCGGCTCGACCTTCAGGTAGAGGCGGTTGTGCTTGTTCGGGGACTTGCCCTCGAATGGGCCTCCTGCTCCGGTGAGGCTCTCCCTGTACACGACGATCGGCGGAGTGGTGGTAATCTCAATCCCGCCTGTCCTCTGCTTCAGATCCCATAGGGCGATCTCAAGGTGGAGGCTGCCCATGCCAGCGATGAGGTACTCCCCGGTCTCCTGGTTGATCTTGACTGACAGGGTAGGATCCTCGATTGCCATCTTGTGGAGCGCGTCAATGAGCTTCGGGAGGTCCCTGCTGTACTTCGGCTCGATCGCCACCGTCACGACAGGGTCGCTTATGTACTTCATCTTCTCGAACGGGAACATTGCATCTTTGTCAGCCGGCCTCACGAGGGTCTCGCCCGCACGCGCATTGTCAAGGCCTAGAAGCGCCACAATGTTGCCTGATGACATTTCTGGGCAGATCTCCCGGTATGGGCCCATGTAGAGGCTGACCTGCTGCACCCTGCCTTCGCTCTTGGACATAAGGCCGTAGAGCTGCTCACCCTCGTGTATTGTGCCAGAGAATACCCTCCCGGTGACAACCGGCCCTGCATGCGGATCAACAATGACCTTGTTAACGCAGATCACAAGAGGACCTTTCTCGTCGCAGTTGAGCATTGCCTGCCCGATTGGCGAGTTTATGTCGCCCCTCCAGATCTTGGGGATCCTGTACTTCTGCGCCTCGACTGGGTTGGGGACGTGATCGACAGCCATGTCCAAGATTGCAATGTGAAGCGGGAACTCCTTCTGCAGGCGCTCTATGTCGCCTTTATTGTAGGCATCGATTACGTCTGAGAACTTCATGCCCTTTGCCTTTATTATCGGGAGCGTGAAACCCCACTTGTGTAGGGCTGATCCGAATGCTACCTGACCCTTGTCGGGGTTCACCTTCCACTTGTCCTTGAACTCCGGATCGGCGTATGTCTCGAGAAGGGCATTGAAGTCGCGTATGATCTTGAGTAGCCGCTCCAATATCTCCTGGGGGCTCAGCCTGAGCTCTTTTATCAGCCGATCCACCTTGTTCACGTAGAGCAGCGGCCTGACCTTCTCGTCCATTGCCTGCCTCAGCACGGTCTCAGTCTGGGTCATCACACCTTCGACGCTGTCAACGACGACTATCCCCCCGTCCATAACCCGGAGGGATCTGGTCACATGCCCCGTGAAGTCAACGTGCCCCGGGGTGTCAACCAAGTTGATGACATAGCTCTGGTCATTCTTCTCGTGGAGAAGGCTTACGTTCGCAGCCTTGACGGTCATCTGCCTCAGCTGCTCGATCTCCACGTAATCGAGCGCGAGTGCCTGCGCAGCGATCTTTTGGGATATGAGGCCCGCGCCTGCCAGCAGGCTGTCCGAGAGGGTCGTCTTCCCATGGTCCACGTGCGCAAGGGTACCAATGTTCCTGACGTTGAGCTTGTTGCTCATGAGTTTTATGATTTCTTCAGTCTGTTTATACTTCGGCAATTTACACGCCTCGCTACAAAAGGCGAAACGCAAGCTGGTTTTTAAAAGTTTCTTAATCGAGCCCCGGATTAGGAGGAAAAAGGCTTACGAGCAGGCATCCGCAAGCCTTGAGGCAAAATAGTCGCTTCACTCGATCGTGGCGTGCCGCTTCTTGAGATCGGTCTCAGTGACCCCCAGCCGCTGCATGAGTTCAGCCACAAGGCTGTCCAGGAATATGTTCAGGGTCACTTCGAATAGCGTGCCCAAAGGCGCGAGGGGCTCGTGCGAGCCGAGTATCTGCCGGATCACATAGTCGTCCTCAGTTGCCAGCCTTGTCCTGCCAGGGATTATTATGTACCGGTCGGAGAGCTTTGCCAACGTAGAGTCACTGTGCGAGGTTATCGCGAGTATCTTTGCCCCGATCTCCTTTCCAGCCGTCGCGGAGGTCACTACCATCCTAGTTGTGCCTGACCCCGAGATCGATACTATCAGATCCCCTTGTCCAAGGGCGGGCGTTATGGTCTCTCCGAAGACGTAGACATTGAAGCCCAAGTGCATCAGCCGCATAGCAAATGCCTTCCCAGCAAGGCCCGACCTGCCCGCACCTATCACCATTATCTTCTTGCCGTCCCTTTTGGTGTCGATGAGCAAAGAAATTGCAGCCTCCACCTCGTTGTCATCAATGACCTTGGAGGCATAAAGGACGTAGTTTGCCATCTCCCGCATGAAGCACTTGACCAGACAGTCTTTTGACGACATACATCTCAGATAAGGAGTAGAATTTTCTGGCAATTTAACTCTGTCGGCAGAAGTCCAACCTCCAGAGAGGCAGGCATTGAATGCTTTCAGGATCACAGCAGCAGATTCAGCGCGAAGAGCGCCAGGGCCGATCCAATGGCAGCCAGGACGAACAGGAGGTCGCCGCGCCCCATCCTCAGTACGTGCAGCGAAGTCCTCTTTTTACTCGCCCCGAATGCACGGGACTCCATCGCGTCTGCCACCAGCTCGGCCCTTCGGAAGGAGCTGATTATGAGCGGTATGAGGACCGGGATATAGTTCCTGATCCTCGAGACAAAATTCCCCTTCTCCATCTCGAGCCCCCTCGATCGCTGCGCATCCATTATGTACTGAGCCTCCCTGCTCAGGGTAGGGACGAAACGCATGGCCATGTTGAAAGTCAGGGCATAGTCGTAGGGGATTTTCAGCTGAACCATAGATTGGGTCAGGTCTTCAGGCGAAGTGGTCAAGAAGAATATCGAGAAGACGGATATGAGGTTGAGGAAACGGAAGGACATGGCGATTGCCGAGACCGCGGCGCCGAGGAGATTGCCCGAGTAGTAGGCGGTTGGGGCGAAGTTGAAGATGAATATGAATGCGATGAAGAATAGCGACCCCCTGAGTGACTGCTTCCATCTGGTCGTTATCTTGCCGACATATACCATTGGCAAGAAGGAGAGGAATATGAAAACGAGGGCGAGTGGCTTTGTGAAATAAACGGTAAGCGAGGTGAAGAGTATAAGGTAGACAAGCTTGGATCGGGGATCGATCCTATGGAGGATTGTCGATCCCCTCCTGTACTCGAAAGCCTTGAAGACTTTCATTTTTGCCCGCCTCGCAGCATCTGCTTGATCTCTTCGACGATTATCTCAGCTTTTATCGAGGGTGATTTCAGCCCCAACTCCCAAGAGAGCTCTGCGAGCTGCGGCGGCAGTATCGAGGAGGCCTCCATGACGTCTTTCCTGACCAGGATCTCCTCGGTCGGGCCATCTGCGATGATTTTCCCCCTAGACATCACTACCACCCTCGGTATGAAGTCCGCGACGAATTCGATGTCATGCGTCACCACCACCACAGTCTTTCCCTGCCGGTTCAGCCTGGTGAGCGTGGAGGCGAGCCTTGTCTTCTGGAGGCTGTCTTGCCCCGTTGTTGGCTCATCCAGGACGATTATCTGGGGATCGTAGCACAGAACTGATGCCAATGACACGCGCTTCTTCTCCCCGCCGCTGAGTGTGAATGGGGATCGGTCGCGGTAATTGGAGAGCCTGAATTCAATCAAAGCCCACTCCACCCTCTTTGCTATCTCCTCGGGTGGCAGACCAAAATTGGTCAGTGCGAAGGAGAGCTCTTTCTCCACGGTCTCTGCGAATAGCATATGGTCGGGATTCTGGAATACGAGCCCTACCTTCTTGGCCAGCGTCGCAACGGTGGTCTCCCTAGTGTCAATACCCTCCACAAGGACTCTCCCGCGCTGGGGCTTGAGGAGGCCGTTCAGGTGCTTCACGAGCGTCGTCTTGCCAGCACCGTTCTCCCCCACGATAGCCAGCAGCTCAGAATCCTTGACCTCCAAGTCAATTCCATCTAGCGCATTGATGTTGTCCCCGTAGGAGTATGTGACCCCCTCTACACTGATCAAGGCACCTTCCCCCTCACGTAGGACGCGAGCTCGTCGGAGGTCAGAAACCTTAGCGGCTCTCCAAAAATGCCAGAAAGATGCTTGGAAACTTGGACCACCTTCGGGAGGCCAACACCAAGATCTGAGACCTTGTCTGAGTACAGCACCTCCCTGGGCGATCCGTCGGCGACTATGCGCCCCCCCTCGAAGACCACGCATCTGTCAACCAAGTGGCTGACCATCTCCAGCCTGTGCTCGACGAGTATGACTGTGACCCCATTTTGGTTCAGCCTGTGCATCAGCTCCAGAACCGATTTCGCGCTCAAAGGATCAAGATTGGCGGTGGGCTCATCAAGGACAAGGATCTTTGGCTTCATGGCCAAAAGCGCTGCGATTGCGACCTTCTGTTGCTCTCCGCCCGAAAGCTCCTCAGGAGATTTCTCTTTCAAGTGCGATATGCCAACAATCTCGAGCGCCTCCTCGACGCGCATTGCGATCTCTTCTACCGGGAGCGCCAAGTTCTCAGGGCCGAACGCAACCTCGCGTTCCACAGTGGTGCAAAAGAGCTCGTTTTCGGGGTTCTGGAAGACCAGCCCGACCCGCTGGGCCAGCTCGTAGACCGGTGTCGAGGAGGTACTCAACCCGTCTACCACAACTTTCCCTTTGAAGTCGCCCCCGTACGAGTTCGGTATAAGACCGTTCAGCGCCCTGCAGAAGGTTGTCTTGCCGCATCCGCTGGGACCGGTTACAAGAACGAATTCGCCTGGCTCTGCTTTGAAGTTGACGTCGATTAGGCTCGGAGTTTCCGAGTCAGTGTAAGTGTAGCAGAGCCCTTCAACTTCAATGATCGCCAAAACCATCACCGGGAGCACTAATCAGAGAATTTGGATTTCTAATAAATGTAGCTACTCAATCACGGGTTGAGATCTCCTTCATCTCCCCGGGCTTCAGACCAAGCTTCTCGGATATTAGGGCCAAGGCCGCAGCCACTGCCTCTTCAGGGGGGGCGGAGACTTTTGCGCTTGCTGCGGACGGATGACCGCCACCGGTCCCTGAAAAGCGCTCGGCCATGGGGTGCATCACGCAGCTGGCGAGGTTCAGCGAGGTTGATCGCTGGAACCGCTCATTAAGCCGCCCTGTTATGCGGGATCTGCTGTCCTCACTGCTCACCACGAGTGCCAGGTCTGCGCCCAGATCGGTCAAGGACCGCGCAACAGAGGCCTCGAATGCACCTATGTTCGAAGTTGCGAAGATCCAGTCCCTCGCGCGGTAAAGCCGGATTCTCGCGACCCCCTTTAGGCGCGCTATCCTCTCCGATATGTCCTGCTCGTTGAGCAGCATCTCGAGAGCAAGGGCAAAGTCCGCGCCCCTCCGCACCATCTTCGATGCAGCTTTGATCGATGCGTTCGGCTGAACGAGGAAGCGGCGGGAGTCGTAGACAAGACCTGTAAGCAGTGCCTGGACCGCGCGCCTATCCAGGTACTTTTTTGGGATGGAACGGTAGACGATCTCGCATGTCGAAGAGGTCCGCATCAGCCTCGAATAGACCGCGCCATCTAGGCAGCCCGACTCCTCGGTGTGGTGGTCGATTATTGCATAAGGGATCTGTCTACTAGCCACCAGCCCTTTGACCTCAGGAAGCTGATCCAGCGAGGGCATGTCTACTAGCACCAGCAGCCCGCATGTATCATCCAAAGAGGTTTCGAATTCGACGTTCAGATACTCAATTAGCTTGGATGAAGCGGCGTTCACCCCATCGGGGGTTAGGATCGACACTGATACAGACGGGCTTCTCAGTTGGAGGGCCGACTTTATCGCATATGCTGAACCTATGCAGTCCGGATCTGCGTTCGGGTGGCAGACCAGCACGACCTTTCCGTATGAGGACAGGAACTCGAGAAGATCAGGCAACTCGCTTCGCCCGCACCTTTTCGTCGATCACTTCTAGAGCGCGGTCGGCAGCCGCTTCGGCGAGCCGCTCCAAATCAATGCCGACAATAGGATCAACCTGGATTTCGACATCGGCATTGAAGTCCAGACCCGAGGGAGATTGCTCCGACGTCACCCTGACGTTGAGAGAGCGTATGAGATGCCGGTCCAAGACCGAGAGCACATGCTCTCGTGCTGCGCTCTCCCCAGCCAGGCAGATCTCCTCAATCTCTTTCTTTGAAAGGAGCGGCGGCAACCCCGTAACACTATCCAGAGACGGGTGTCCTTCCGGAGACCTGCTCCATTATCGACTTGCGGAGTTCTTCCAGCTGCTGCTTTAGCCTGAGCTCCTGTTTCTCTACGGTCTTTATTCTGAGGTCTAGCTCCTCTTTCTTCTCGGTCAGCTCCGCAACGACCTTCTGCTTATCTGTCCTGAATAGGAGGACTCCTACGGACTTGTAGACCACAGCGTCATCCGCCAGGGATTTGCTCTCATTGAGTGCCTTTTCAAGCTCCCTGCTCTCATACTCGAACTGCTGCTTCCTAAGCACAATTGCCTTCAGCTGTTCCTGCATTTCCTGGAACCTAATCAACTGGTTCTGCACCTGTGGAGGTATCTTTTCGGCCATTGTCAATCACCTAATTCCATAACCTCAAGAGATGTAGACAGCCAGCGTATATAAGAATTGAGTATGGCGCGCAATGCCGCAACGGAAGAGGCTTCGATCTTCAACAGAATGGCGCCGCCTTCCTTCGAGATTGAGACCTTCGCTATCCCAGGTTTTGTGTGTTTAACTTCTGGGACTATCGAGGCGAAAAGGGCGGAGGCCCTGCTCTCTTCCTCAAAATCTATTTTCAGCAAAGATGAAGCGCTCATAAACCACACCTGAATGATCTCAAGTAGATGGAGGGGCCACATGGGAGCTTTGAAACGCTGTCGATAAAAAAGATCTCTGGCGCCCCGCGGGAAAATTCGAGGCGCAACTCTGTCGCCTTCACGCCGGCGTCGGAGGAGGCGTGGTCGCCCAGCATCCGCTTCAGACACTCGTAAAGCGGGATAAGGTCTTCCCTCTCGGGGGCGGGGAGGGTCAGCGGCCTGTGCCTCGTGCTTGTCGGCGACCTGACTCCGAGCTCCCTGATAAGCTGCACGCGCTTTATGAGCAAAGACGCTAGAGGCCTTGAATCCCCTGCCTCATAGCATTCAATGAGGCTCGGCCCTCCGAAGCGGCTGTGCACTATCCAGAGTTTTGAAGAGTTTTTGCTCCGGGCATATTCAAAAAGGTAGGGCAGGCTTGTTTTGCCCCGAGTAAATGTAGAAAAGGCCGCACAGCAGGCAGCCAAGTCGTTACAGAGGGTCCTTGTCCTCTGGCTGGGCCTGAGCGAAGTTGTCAGCAGTATGGTCATAAGAGACCTACATCTACTGACTTTACTTCAGCTTGAGCTCGTCGGGCGTCAGCGTCTTGCCAAGTGTGGTCTGCGGCACGAATGCGCCTCCGGCAAAGCGAACGCCGCATGCCCTGCAGTCCCAAATCCCCGCCGCCGCACGGACAAGCTTATCGGTCGACTTGCACTTTGGGCACCGGAGACCCCTCTCGGATTTTTGCTCGATTGCCAGCAGGCGCTTCCTCAGCGTTGCGCCATACCTCGGGCCGAACCTTCCTGCAGACTTGACGGATTTTGTCTTCGCCATTAGGACTCACCAACCTTGTCGCAGTTGATCTTGAGAGACTCAACCACCTTCTTGCGGATCTCCTGGCTTTTATCTTTAGCTATTTCGACTGCGCGGAGAACCTCCTCTGGGGTGAGATACCCAGATTCACCTTTCTGTATCGCACAGAGCATCCCGTTCTGCTTGAAGGCGACGCTGAACCTGCAGTCAAGGACTTCTTCCTCCTCGAAGGAAGGATCCACGAAAAGTTTGTTGCCTATCTTTGCCAATGTGACGTTTATTGGAATGTCGGTAATTGGCATAGGCAGGCGCTTTCCTGTGAGCTTGACTGTATCGCCCTCTATGCGCGCCTCAGGCATCGATGCAGTTAGCATCGCTGAGAGAGCCGCCAACGCAGCAGCATCAATGAGGTTGCCGCAGTGGTCAAGTATGTAGACGTCCACATGGACTATCCAGACCTTCTTCCCGGGGACCAGGCAAAGCTTTGCTGTGTCCAAGACCTTCGATTCTCTGAGGCCCCGGTCAACGACCCTCGCAAGCTCAACAGCCACCTCGTCCGGCTTGCCGGGCTCGAACTCCGGTGAGGCGAACGGCACGAACTCGGCGCCAACTTGCATCACGCCCTCGTTGGGGATGTCCGGGAATGGATCGCCAACTTCGAACTTGATGCCTGCAATCACTTTGGTGCCGCCTATTGAGACCAAGGCTGAGCCTTCCGCTTTCTCCACCAGCCCTGTCTGGATCGTTATCTGTCTGTAGTCGGTTAGCGTCCTGCCGTCCATCCTCCTGCCGCTCTCTGAGAGCTCAATTATCTGTCTTCTCTTAACCGTTGGGACTATCCTCTGGCTCATCGCTCATGCCTCCTCATTAGATATCGCGCCCTTGAAGTGATTCTCAATCGCTTCCTTCTGCTTTTTGTAGACCTCCATGCAGCCCTTCTTCAGCAGCTCAATCGACTGGAGGAACTCGTCATGCGTGATCTGCCCATCCATCTGCAGCAAGGTCACAGCATTCTTTGAAGGCATATATGCCATCGGCATGTCGGAATCCCCTGCCTTGTCCTCCTTGTCCTGGACATCCAAGACGAGCTCCCCCTCCACCTTTCCGACGGCTATGCTCGCAACAAGGTCCCTCATGGGTATGCCAGCGTCAACGAGCGCCAGCGAGGCGGCCGAGATCGAAGCACACCTAGTGCTCCCATCTGCCTGTAGGACCTCTATGAATATGTCAATGCTCGTCCTAGGGAAGAACTCGACAAAGATCGCGGGCTCAAGGGCCTCGCGGATGACTTTGGATAGTTCCACCTCCCTCCTTGATGGCGCCGGGGACTTCCACTCTTCAACTGAGAAAGAGGCCATCCGGTAGTACGCCTCGACCCTTGCCTTGTCTGAGAGGGCGAGGTGCTTAGGATGGGACTCCCTCGGACCCATTACTCCAACTAGGATCTTAGTCCTCCCCCACTCAACATAGGCTGATCCGTCAGTGTTCTTCAGTACGCCAAGCTGGAACTTGATAGGTCGAATTTCGTCCAGCCTTCTTCCGTCGCACCTTATTCCATCCTCAGATATCAATCTCTCAATCTTTGACTCGCTCATAATTTCACCTTCTCTTGTTGACCAAAAATTCCCTTACCCTGTCTGTGAGACCGGTCGTGTGAGCCTCGGCCTCTATCTTGCGGATAGCCTCAGCAATTATGGCCTCCTCGTCTCGGGATTTTCCAGATATCCATACCCTGCCGTTCTGACCTACGAGGATCTGTGCGCCAGTCTCTTTCTTCAGCATGGTTATCATTGATCCTTTCTTCCCGATTATCCGCGGGACCCTTGTGAAGTCCACATCTATGACTGTGCCCCGGTGTATCTTGCCAAGGCCGTGATCCCTCGCGGTCAAGGACGGGTTCCTCGTCCTGTCAAAGGCCATGACTGTGGCGATCACCATCTCGCCAATATCCAAATACCTCCTGGCCTCTTCCTTGAGAGGGTTCAGAGGCTTGGACAGGAACTCTGAGGCGAACAAAACCCCTTGATACGGGGACCTTATGTCGAGCATCCATGCAGTGGATATGCACTCGACAACCTTGCCGATCACCACGTCCCCCGGCTGAGGGATGTAGCAACCCCTCAGCGGGATGACCGAGATCACATTGTTCCTGATGTCGGCGAGCCCGACCATCGAGGAGTAGTATTTTCCGCCATCACGATACACATTGAATCCGGACTGGTAATTCCCTTCGGCAAGAAGTGTGCCTGGGGAAACCAGCTGTCTTGGTTCAAAGAAAGTCGTCATTCAAACACCTCATAGCTTTTTGATATCAATTTCACAATTACCCCTTGTCAGTTCGTTTACACGATCCACAAAGCTCTGCTGTATGCCAGCAGGCAGAACGATCTCACCCCTCCAAGATCCGTCTGAGAGCCACTCCGACCGCGTCACATTGCCCATCTTTGAGATTACGCTGTAGACCCGCCTCGCATGGGCTGAAGGGATCCCTATCTTCGCTGCCACTTGTGAGATCTTCAGGGGAAGCTCGGTCCTCAGCGCCTTTATTACGTCCTGAGCTTGTTCCTCGACCGATCTGAAAGGGTCTATGCTCACCCTCACGTTTTCCATCGCGTTCTCTATCCGCTGAGGAGGGTGTGGTAATCCAGTCTTCGGATCGATGCAATTGCGCGATATGAAGTTGACTATCTGCTTCCGCTTGCTCTCGATCATCTCGCGGCGCTGTTCAGTAGTCAGCTGGAGCTCGCCCTTCTTGATAATCGAAGCGGCAACAGCCTTCGGATCGTCGGTGCCAAAGTTCTTCTTCAGGGACTCCGCAGATGCCTTCAAGCCCTTGCTGGCATCCTTGTAGATGATCTCGCTCACGAGCAGCCCCTTGAAGTCGACTTCCTTGCCGTTCTTGAGCGCCCAGGCGAGATCTGGTTCTACCATTACCTCGAAGTGCTCTCCTCGAATCACTAGCCTGGCAATGACCGATTTCTCTTCTTTCGGCATGAGCCTACGCCTTTAGTTTTTCTATGTATTCCATGAGCTTTTGGGGCGGGAGGTTCTCAAATTTCCCAGTTTCGGTCCGGAGTATCGCCATCTCAACCTTGGTGGAGTCGAGGCTCCCCTCTATAACAGAGGCAAGTGCCTTCAGCGCCAGCATTATCGCATCATCTATCTTGAGGTCCTGCTGGTAGTTCTTTTCGAAGAACTCGGTTACCGTCTGGCTGCCTGCGCCTATCGCAACAGCATGGTATCCCGCATATGCGCCGCTGGGCTCAGTCATGAAAAGCTTTGGTCCAAACCTGTCAACGCCCGCAATGAGCAGGGCTACTCCGAATGGCCTGACGCCGGCGTGTTGCGTGTAGATCTGCTTCACTTCACTCACTTTCTTGGTCAGGACCTCAACATCGATCATCTCGTCATAAAGCATCCTGTTTATTTGGGCCTCCTGCCTCGCCCGCTCAATCAGGATCCTTGCGTCGGACGAGAGGCCTGCAAAAGTTGCGCCCACGTGCTCGTCGATCTTGAGGATCTTTTCCATCGACGTTGGATCGATTAGGGGGCTGATCCTCTTCTTCTCCACAGCGAGGACTACGCCGTTCGTACACCTAATCCCGATAGCAGTCCACCCACGCCTCACTGCCTCGAGGGCATATTCAACTTGGAAGAGACGACCATCAGGCGAGAATATTGTAATAGCACGATCATAACCCATTCCTGGAGGGCTGAACATTTGATTTCACCACATGTAACATCGATACATTACGCTAATGATATTTTACTTTCAGCATAAAAGACTATGCACATTTTATATTCTTTTCGCACGGACTACTCAGTCGCCAGTGCCATTAGCAAATCCCTCTCAGTGAGTATGCCTATAATGCTGCCGCCGTCCTCAACGAGCACTGCCCCGACCCCGCTAGTCCTTATCAGCGGTGCAATGTCCCCAAGCTTGTCCTGTGGATTCACCTTCAGGGCGCCCACATTCATTATCTCTTTCGCAGGAACTGAGATCACTTGGTCCATCTCGTCCAATATTATCTTCCTGAAAGCCTTCCCTTCACCAAAGTACCTGACTATATCCATCGTAGTGACGATCCCCCTGACTTCAGCCCCCTCTACGATGGGGATCCTCCTGAACCCGTTCGAAACCATTAGTCTGGCAATAGATTTTATCGTTATGTTTGGTGATGCCATCACAGGATTTCTGGACATGTAATCCTCAACCATCCCGGTCATAGATCTGCCCGAGAGGTACCTCACCACGTCATACTCGGTTATTATGCCCTTTAGTATGCCGCCCTCCACAACAGGGACCGAACCGACGTTCTCACGGATCATCTTCCCGAGCACATCCGAGAAGCTCTCCTTGAGATCGGCAGAGATGACCTCTCTCGTCATTATCGACTCCACCGGAGCGTACAGAGCAGAGAAGAATCTTCCCCCATACCTGAGCTTGACAAGGTTGTAGTACTCGCCGCCACCGAAGAAATTGACCATGTCCGTGGCGGTGACGATCCCTGTGAGGTCCCCCTTGCTTGTGGTTATCGGGATCCTCCTTATCCCATTAGAGAGCATCAGGTCTATTGCCTTAATTATGGGGGTGCTGGCGGTTGCGGAGATTACTGGCTTCTGAACCAGATATTCCAGCTCTTTTGGCTTACTGTAGACGTTGTTAGAGAAATTCGGGGTCCCATCGCTCCTCAAAAATCCCCTAACTACCCTTCGGCTCATAACAAATTCCACATGATCATACTATGCGAGGCATCTAAAAAAGTGTTTGATGTGGGAAGCGATCACTGCGAAATGCGGTGTTTGTATGCCTCGTAGAATTCAGGCATGTGCTTCTCGACTAGGCTCAGCATCTCTTCGTCGCTGATCGAGAGTGCCTCCCCAGAATCGAACTTTTTGAGCACTTCCTTGTAGATCTTCATGACCCCCTCAGATTCCTTGTCCACCTTCTCCCCGTTCTTCAGGCCAAAGTAGTAGTTTATCCAGAATGCAACGCCCGCGTTTCCGGAGTAGGGGGTTATCGACACTCCAGGGGGGACGCCAAGCAGCTTCTCCGTGTCGAAAGGCAGGTACATCTCTATGTTTTTCAGGGCCCCGTCTGCATGGATGCCCGCCCTCGTCACATTGAAGTTCCTTCCAACAATGGGGTAGTAGGGAGGTATGTAGTAGCCGATATTCCGCCGGTAATAATGCGCCATCTCTGTGATTGCGAGCGTGTTCATCCCGTCCAGCCCTCCCTTCAGGCCTGAGTATATGAATACCATTGCCTCGAGCGGGACATTGCCAGCGCGCTCGCCGATCCCGAGCAGGGTCGTGTTGTTCAGCGAAGCCCCGTACATCCAAGCGGCCGTGGCGTTAGCTATCCCGAGGTGGAAGTCGTTATGACCGTGGAATTCGAGGTATTCAGAAGGGACTCCAGCAAGCTGCCGCATGAGGTAGAATATCTTGGGTATGCTTCTGGGCAACGCAGCCTTTGACCAAGGCAGCCCAAGCCCCAGGGTATCAGGAATCCTTAGCTTCACAGGAATCCCGTACTTCTCTGAAAGCTGCATGAGTCGCTTGGCAAAAGGGATCACGACCCCCAAGATGTCGGCACGGGTGCAGTCCTCCACATGCGCGCGCATTATAATTCCAGATTTTAGCCCCTCCTCAACAACATCGAGGTATTTCTGGATCACCTGGGAGCGGCTCAAACCCTTGAACTTGTAGAATATGTGGTAGTCCGAAATGGACGCCAGCATCCCGACCTCGTCGACTTTGGCCTCCTTGGCTATCTTGAGGTCTTCTTTGCTGGCCCTGATCCACCCTGTGATCCGAGGGTAATCAAACCCGAGTTCTCTTACCCTTGATACAGCCTCTTTGTCCCTCTGGGTGTAGAGGAAGAACTCGGACATGAGTATCTTGCCTTTTGGCCCTCCTATGCGGTGGAGGAAGGTATAGAGGTCTACTATCTGATTCACCGTGTACGGATCCCTTGACTGCTGCCCGTCCCGGAAGGTCGTATCAGTTATCCAGAGATTCTCAGGGACTTCCATAGGGACGTCTATGCCGTCCCAGATAATCTTTGGAGGGGATTCGAATGGGAATATGTCCTTGTAGATCTTTGGGGATTGAGTCTCAGCAACATCGTACTCAGAATAGTCTATCCGCTCTCCCTTCAACGCCTTGAGAAGGTCATCGCGCGCCTTTTCGTTCAAGAGAGACATCCACTATACACTCCGGGAAACAATTGGTGTATTATTCAATAGCTTTT
>JAULTB010000062.1:0-4500 GCA_038801655.1 Candidatus Methanosuratincola thermotaenarum
CTCGCCGACCCCGCCGTAGAATGAGAGCCTCACCATGGTTATCGCAATAAGATTTGCTTTTAGGGCTTATAACGCTCTCTGAGGCTCTGGAAAAGCCTTCAGTGATCGCCCCTGGGCAAAAAGAATCAGAAAACGACTCATAGTTATCTCCAGCGTTTTTCTTTCCTGATCATTCGCGCTCCCAACCCTTTTCCGCCTGCAGTTCATCTCTTCCGGACCTTTGCCGCGCCTGGCGGCCTCCCCAGCCATGTTTTGCGCACTTGCCCGTCTGCGGGGGGATTGGGCTGCAAAAACATGATGGTGAAAACTCGCGAGCTAAATGAAGTTCATGATTCAAATCCGTTTTCATTCTGGAAGCTGCAAAACCAGTGGGATCAAATATAAGTGAGATAACATGTAATAGTACATGGGTGGCTTATTTTTGCCAGATATAGTTGACGCAGCTGTAGCTAGCGGAAAGTTCAACACGCTCGTCGCAGCAGTCAAGGCAACCGGGCTGGTAGACACGCTGAAGGGCAAGGGACCTTTCACGGTATTCGCCCCCACGGACGAGGCTTTCGCTGCCCTGCCGCCGGGGACTGTAGACTCTTTGCTGAAGGACATACCTGCACTCAAGAAGGTGCTGACCTACCACGTCGTGGCTGGGAGATATGCGTTCGTCGATCTGAAGAAATTGAAGGAGTTGAAGACCGTCCAGGGGCAGCCGGTCAAGATCTCCTTCAAAGCCGGAGCCCTATTTGTGAATGACGCCAAGATCGTCCAGGGCGATATAGTCGTGGACAATGGCGTCTGCCACGCGATCGACAAGGTGATACTCCCCAAGTAAACTCCTTTTTTTTATTTTTCTCCTCCCGTTCATCGCCACTAGCGTTATTGTCCCATGGGGCTCACTTGGGATTGGTAGCCGCACTCGCTGGCTTGCCGTTGCCCAAGGGCTCGGGTTTTCCATTCTGGAGTCCCTTGTTGTTCAGCACCTTGCCCCTGGCAAGCGAGGCCGCCATCCCGACAATGCAGAGCAGGGCGAAGAAGACGAAGATTGTGGTGAGGCTGCTCATGAACGCCGGATAGAGGGGAGGGGTGATCTGGACAGGCCCGACGTAAACCGCGAGGACCATCATCGCAAAGCCCATGCTCAGAGTCTGCCCGACCTGGCGCATCGTCGCGAGCGTCCCCGACGCGACTCCCAAATACTTCTTCTCCACTGCGCTCATTATCGCGTTCGTGTTCGGGGTGATGAAGAGCGCGAAGCCGAATCCGAGCGCTGCCAGGTTCGCCACTATCAGCAACTGGGGCGTCTCTGTAGAGATCGTGGCGAGCGAAAAGAGCCCGGCAGAGATGATCGCCATCCCTGCTGAGGAGATTAGCCTTGGCTCGACCCTGTCCGAGAGCCTGCCGGCGATGGGGGAGAGCAACGCCTGCACTACGGGCTGGGACAGGAGGATCAACCCTGCCCCCTGGGGATCTAGCCCCCTCACATACTGCAGGTAAAGGCTCATCAGGAAGGTGATTGCGGAGGTTGACGCATAGTTGATCAGCGCCGCGAGGTTCGAGAAGGTGAATACCCTGTTCCCCCTGAAGAGACTCATGTCAAGTACAGGGCTCCTCGCAGAGGACTCGTACCTGATGAACGCGACGAGCCCGATGATCCCTGCTGCCAGCAGCACCCCCCCGGCGTACGAGGGGAGGATCGAGAACCCGTAGATCGTAGAGACGAGCATGAAGCCGTATATCGCCGAGCCAACGAAGTCGAAGCTCTCGCCCTTCGCCTCCCTCCACTCCCCCCTCATCGACGTGGATATGAGGAGCAGGACTAGCGCCATGAGCGGGACTAACACGAGGAATATCGAGCGCCACCCGAGTTGCTGGGTCAGCAGCCCGCCGAGGAAAGGCCCGGCTGAGAGCCCGGTGTACACCGCAGCCGAGTTTATCCCCAGAGCCTTGCCTCGCTCGCCTGGGGGGAAGACGCTGGTGATCAGCGCAACCGATGTGGTGGCTATCATCGAGCCGCCAACGCCCTGCACGATCCTCATGAAGATCAGGAAGTCGGGGGATGGCGAGAGGCTTATCGCGAAGGAAGCGGCTGCGAATATGATCGCACCGCATGTGAAGATCCGCTTCCTGCCGTGGATGTCCGCAAGCCTCCCGAATATGACCAGGAATGCCGCCGACGACAGGAGGAAAGAAGTGCTAACCCACCCCATCAGTATCGTGTCCATTCCGAACTCAGCGCCAATCGCCGGGAGAGCGATGCTCACAGCTGCCATGCTGAATGGGGTCACGAAGGTCGCGAGTGTCGCCACGAAAAGGACTGCATTCTTGGAGACCCCGGGATCAGCGGGGGAAGCAAAACCTCGTTTCGACTCCAGCTGCGTTTCAAAAGCCCCCTGTGGATTCTTTTCCCTTTTTTCTTATTTCTGTGTCTATCTGCCTTTTTTTCAACTTTCCCTTTCCGTCTCTCTCATCATTCTTTTTCAGAAGAGCGGCTCCTTCTTCTTCACTACGTAGACATCGCAGCCTGCATTCTTCACGATGTACTCGACGGCGCTCGGGATGAGCGTCCTCTTAATTCCCCCCTCCCCGAGGCTCCCGACCACGATGAGGTCCACATCCCTCCTCTCAGCGACCTTCACCGCAGCCGGTCCGGGCTTGTCCTCGACGAATAGCCACTCGAAGTTCAGCCCCGCCCCCTTCACTATCCCCTCGTACCTCTCGATTATCTCCCTCCCTGCCTTGACCTGTACCGGGTCCTGCCTGGGCATGGGGTGGATGCCGATTATCGTCGAGTTGAATATCTTTGCGATGTGGATCGCCTCGATGAGCGCCTGCTCGCTCACCGGCGAGCCGTCCGCAATGACCAGGATCCTCGAGATCAACGCCTGCACCTTTATTTACTAGTATATCGTGCTGGATACTTAATAGCTTCACTGAAGGCCTTGCACGGCACTCGGTTGCTGCCCAGCAAGGGATGCAGTTGATTGGATTGGACTGGATTGGACTGGATTGGGTTGGGTTGGGTGGGTGGTGGGTACGGAGTGGGGGCTGCTCCAGTTTGAGGTCCTCGCTGTTTTCCTGTTTGTCTACGCGGCAATCGCTCTGAGGCGCATCGGCGGCTTCAAGTTTGAGGTCTGGACGGCGATGCTCGTGGGGGCAGTCGCCCTCCTTGCTGTTGGGGCGATGGGCCTCGACGAGGCTGTAGCGGCGGTGAACGCCGAGGTCATACTGTTCCTCTTTGGGACATTCCTGATAGTCGAGGCGATGGTCCAGGTCGGGCTCCTCCAGTACCTCGCGGTCCGGTTCCTGGCGGTGGCAGCCACCCCGAGGAGGCTCCTCCTTGCGGTGATCGCCTTCGTCGCAGCCGCCTCGGCTTTCTTCGTCAACGATGCCGTTGTGCTCGTCATGACCCCGATTGTGATCGCAGCCTGCGGGCTAGCGAAGGTGAGGAAGACTCCCTATATCCTCGCAGTCGCCTTCTCCTCCAACATTGGATCGGCCCTCACCCCGATTGGGAACCCGCAGAACGTCCTGATCAAGATAGAGTCCGGCGTCAACACCCTCCTTTTCATGGAGCGGATGGCAGTGCCTGTTGCCCTCGGCTGCGCCGCCGAGTTCCTAGTCCTTTCTCTCGCCTACAGGAAGGACCTGGGCGGGAGCTTCGATGTCTCGCTCCCGGATCCGCGGAGGATGCTCTCCTCGAGGGAGGAGGCGGCAAGGGTCGGCGCGGTGGCAGCCGTGACGGTGATCGCATTCCTATCTGCGGACACAATAGGCTGGCCGATCGCCCTGGTAGCCTTAGCCGGCGGGACAGCCGCCCTCCTCATCTCGAAGGACAGGCGCCAGGCGTTGAGGGGCGTTGACTGGGGAACGATTGTTTTCTTCGCCTCGATGTTCGTAGTGATGGCTGGAGTCGAGAAGAGCGGGCTCCTCTCGGCGGTCATCGACTTTTTCAGGCCCACCCTCTTCTCCCAGGGTCCGGAGTCGGTCGCCTCGATATTCGGGCTGAGCCTGGTCGCTAGCCAGATCACCTCGAACGTCCCGTTCGTAGCGATAATGCTGCCTGCCTTCAAGGCTGCTGGCGCCACCCCATCGCAGTGGATATCCCTTGCCGCCGGGAGCACCCTGGCAGGCAACCTCACCCTGCTGGGGGCGGCGGCGAACATAATCGTCCTTGAGGCTGCCGAGAACAAGGGTGAGACGTTCTCGTTCTGGGAGTTCCTCAGGGTCGGGGCGCCGATCGCGATCTTGACTTCATCGATAGCAGTCTTGTCGCTTGGCTTTCTCCTCTAGCGGTTGATGGAACCCGAGCCGCCAAGGCATGATCGTAATGCGCGCACCCCCTCCTGGAAAAGCAAGTCTTGTTCTTGTTTACGCCGGGATCCGATCGCCGCTGCAGTGCCTATGGTGGGCGGCTGAATGGGGATGTGCGGCCTGCTGAGAAGAGGGCGTCGATGTAGTCCCTGATGACCTTCTCGATGGACCTGTCCGAGACGTACACCATGAAGT
>JAULTB010000010.1:0-27188 GCA_038801655.1 Candidatus Methanosuratincola thermotaenarum
GTTGACCCAGCCTCGTTCAGCAACGACGGCGCGACATTCTGGGTCTACGGCTGCGGCTTCCTCGTCAGCAATTGGGTCCCTTATGATGATTATTGGTATTTCAACGGCGATTTGGATGACCCAGACATGAGCGACAACGTGAAGTACTGGGTCGCAGTTGACAACCAGTTCATCGCAGTCAGCGGAGGAACCGGGCAGGTGGCTGCCAACTACACCGGCGACATAGCAGTCCAGCTCGTGAAGGCGGGCTTCAGGCCAGGGATGCACACAGTCTCGTTCTACATAAAGGACAGGTGCTACATATACGGCTACTATAACTACACTGAGTACGGCGTGGTTGCGGGCAACTACCAGATCTACGCCTACGCCACATTCAACGTTTCGACCACCGGCGACCTAGTCATCGGCGACTTGATGGACTACATGAACTCCTCGTTCTCGAGCCTCGACGCGAAGCTCGTGGCAATCGAGGGTGACATCGCAACCGTGCAGACAACCCTCGGCACAATGCAGACCAGCATCGACAACCTCGACGCCAAGGTGGTAGCCCTCCAGGGCGACATGGCCACCGTCCAGACGATCCTCGGGCAGATCAACGGCACAGTGACCTCCATAAGCGGCAACGTCGCGACCATCAAGACCGACGTGGGCACGATCAAGGCAGACGTCTCGGCAGTGAAGGCTGACACAAGCTCGATGGCGGGCTTCCTGCCTGTAGACATGACCCCGATCTGGATCGCAGTGGTGCTAGCGCTCATCGCAGCAATAGCCTCCATCTACTCGATAGTCGTCATAAGGAGCAAGATCGCGGCTTAAGCCGCGACCCCACATTTTTCTTTTTTTTTATTGTTGTTATTATTGTTGTTATTATTGTTTCTTCATCCTTCCAACCTTGCGTTTCTCAAGATGGAATCTTCAAAAAGTTAACGGCTTGCCCAGTATCTGCAGCTAAGAAGCGCAGTTCAGGGTTGCTGCATTATCCAGTGGAAAATCTGCCGTGTGATCCGCTGCCGCAGCCATGAGCCCGCAAATCATTCGCTGTCATCCAGGAAATCCATCAGCTCCTTGGCAGTCGGGAGCCCTCCCCTGGCGCCTCGTTTCCGGATCTTCAATGCAGCAGCGCCGCACCCCCACCTCAGCGCCTCATCCGCACCCCTCCCGCCCAAGGCGGCCGCGATGAACCCGGCGTCGAATGCGTCCCCTGCGCCCGTAGAATCGAGAGCCTTTGCGGCGAATGCTGGGCAGTGCGCCTCCATCTCCCTGGAGTAGTATGATGCGCCGCGTGCGCCCCGCTTGACCGCCACCGCGCCGACCGCCCCGAGCGCGGCTTGGATCCCCCCGATGAGTCCAAGCTCCTCCTCGTTCAAGAGCAGGAAGTCGACGCCTGCCAAGTCATTAGGCGAGAATTGCCCGGCGCCCCCTCCCGGATCGAACGAGAGCATTGCAGCCCCTTTCCTCACCACCACTTCCAGGAATGCCCTCTTGGGGGCGTTTGCGATGTGGATCAGCCTGCAGCCTGAAAAGTCCGCCCTTTTTACGGCTTCGGCTAACATCTCGTTTGCCCCCCTCCACGCCACCATCGTCCTCCTGCCCCCCTCAACGAGCACGCATACCGCACCAGTCCCGAGGTCGCATTCGAGTACGCCCTCCGTCCCGACGCCCTCGCCCTTGAGCGCCTCAATGGCATCCTTCCCGAAGAGGTCCCTCCCGACGCACCCGACAACCGAGCAGGGCATCCCGAGCCTAGCGACCCCGACCGCGAAGTTGGCTGCCGAACCCCCGTGTGAAAGCATGAACCCTTCTGCGGGGGACTCCGAGTCCCTCGCGGGGAACTCACGCATGTAAAATGCGAAATCCACATTGATGTTCCCGACAGAAGCGACCTTGGTCCCCAATCCCTTCCCCCCTTCTGGAGTGCTGCTGCCCATCCTCGGCCAGACCGGCAATTCCCGGCTTTCGCTGCTGGCGTGCGAATGGGCCCTGCCTTCAGAGTATTGCCCTTGCGTCGACTACCCTGCACCCCTTCTCGTATGCAATCACCGGGTTCAGGTCGAGCTCCTTTATCCATCCGTTCTCGACCATCATCCTCGAGACCTTCATGAGGGTATCTACAAGGGCGCCTATGTCCGAAGGCTTCCTCCCCCTTATGCCCTTGAGCAGCGGGTATGCCTTGAGCTCCGAGACCATCTCCTCCGCGTCCATCTCGGTTATCGGGGCGACCCTGAACGATACGTCCTTGAAGACTTCTACGAATATCCCTCCAAGCCCGAACATGAGAACAGGCCCGAACTGTGGGTCCCGCTTCGCCCCGACTATGGTCTCCACCCCCGGCTGGGCCATCCTCTCGAGGAGCACGCCCTCGAACCTGAACCCATGCCCCTCGGCAATACCCCTCATCCTCTCGAAGGCCCCCCTCACCGCCCCTTCCCCGACATTCAGCTCCACCCCGCCGACATCCGACTTGTGCACCACGTCCGGCGACACGATCTTGACAGCCAGCGGATACCCTATCCTGCCCCCCTCAACAGCCGCCTCATCGGCGCTGCGGGCTACCGCCCAATCCCCCACTGGCAGGCCATAGCCCCTGCAGAGCTCCTTTGCCTCCGGCTCGAGGAGCCATCCCCTCTCCTTTCCCTTCGCAAGAATCGAATCCAGGAAAACCCCCTCCCTGATCTAACGTGAGCCGAAGATTTTTAAACCTCATCGGCGCATTAATGACCCCTCACTTGCCCCCTCTTTAAAAAATATGTGCAGCCTTTCTGCTAAAAGGGATTGCACGGTTCCGTGCTGCGAAAGTTTTAAAATTCCAGCCGACCTTCCTTCTTTAATTTGGTTGTGGTGTGGTAAATGCAGCATGTAGTGGCTAGGGACTCCCCTGGGGAGAGGCACCTCCTCCTCGGCAACGAGGCTGTGGCGAGGGGTGCCATCGAGAGCAATGTGGAGGTAGCGGCTGCCTATCCTGGCACACCCTCATCTGAGATCGTCGAGACCCTCGCACAGGTTGCGGACGAGGTGGGGATGCACGTCCAGTGGTCCACGAACGAGATGGTCGCCTTCGAGGTAGCGATCGGCGGCGCGCTCTGCGGCAAGCGCAGCCTGGCTTCGATGAAGCACATAGGCGCCAACTGGATCATGGACCCGCTGATGCACGCGATCTACCACGGGTTCGACGCGGGGCTCCTCCTGATCTCGGCTGACGATCCCTCAGGGCACAGCTCTGCGAATGAGCAGGACAACAGGTACATGGCCCAGCTCGCGGAGATCCCTGCGATCGAGCCCTCGGACTTCCAGGAGGCAAAGGACTTCGTCGGTCGCGCCCTCGCCCTCTCCGAGGAGGTTCGGCTGCCCGCCATGCTCAGGCTCGTCACCAGGATATGCCATTCTAGGGGAGACTGCACGCTCGGCCCCATCAGGAGGGAGAGGAAGCCCCCGCGCTTCTCGGACGACTATTACCGGGACTTCGTCCTTGGGGAGGGCATAGTCGGCCCTAAGGCGATACCGAAGCTCCACAGGATACAGCATGAGAAGCTGGCTAAGGTCGAGGGTGCCGCCGCCCGGATGGGGCTCTTCCGGTCGGAGCTTCCAGAGGGCGATCCGGCAGGGGGGTTGGGGATAATCGCCTCATCCGTGCCCGTCGGGTACGTCATTGACTGCTTGAACTCGAGGGGATTGAGGGGGAGGGTCGGCCTCCTAAAGCTGGGTCTATCCGTCCCTTTCCCGGAGAAGACGGTCTCGGATTTCGCCTCCTCCTTCGAGAGGGTGCTGGTGGTGGAGGAGGGCGAGCCTTACATCGAGAGGCAACTGGTCGGCCTTGCGAAGGGCTC
This sequence comes from Candidatus Methanosuratincola thermotaenarum, assembly GCA_038801655.1. Classification (GTDB taxonomy): domain Archaea; phylum Thermoproteota; class Methanomethylicia; order Methanomethylicales; family Methanomethylicaceae; genus Methanosuratincola; species Methanosuratincola thermotaenarum. Next base: position 3,825 of record JAULTB010000010.1, read on the forward strand.
ATTCCCCAGACTGGAGATATTCGGCAAGCTCTCGTCCCACCTCCCCAGGGAGGGAGAGCTCAGCCTGTCTCTCGTAGACGACGCCTTGGCGTCCCTGCTCGGGCTCGAGAGGCGGGCCGTCCCCCCCGAGAAGCTAAGGATAATCGAGATCTCGTCCAGGCTGATCACCCCGAGGACGCTCACAATGTGCGCTGGATGCCCGCACAGGGCTGCGTATTATGCGGCGAAGAAGGCGACCCGCACCGTCGCCAACGCGAAGTACATCGCCATCGGGGACATCGGCTGCTACACGCTGGGGATGTACCCTCCGCTGAGGTTCATGCAGGACGTCTTCTGCATGGGCGGCAGCATAGGGGTCGCGAACGGCGTCGCGAAGTCGGGGGTCTCCGACCCTGTGATAGCGACCATAGGCGACTCGACATTCTACCACGCCGGGATCCCCGCGCTCATCAACGCCACGTTCAACCAGGCTAACATAAAGGTGATGGTGCTGGACAACGAGGTCACGGCAATGACCGGTTACCAGCCCCACCCAGGGTGCGGCGAGACCGCAACAAAGAAGCCCACCAAGAAGGTCGCAATAGAGGACGTCTGCAGGGCATGCGGCATCGAATTCGTCAGAATAGTCGACCCTTACGACTTTGGGTCGAGCGTCAAGGCGATGGAGGAAGCTATAAGGTTCGAAGGCCCAGCCGTGGTGATCTTCAGGCGGATCTGCACGCAGGAGCACCTGAGGCGGGCGAGGCGGCAGGGGATCAGGATCGAGAAATACCGCGTGGATCCGCAGAAGTGCATAGGGTGCAGGACGTGCGTGGCTGCATTCGGATGCCCTGCTATAGGTTTTGACAGGGAGAGGAAAAAGGCATTCGTGGTGACGCTTGACTGCGTGGGCTGCGGCGTTTGCGCTGCGGTCTGCCCGCAGGGCGCATTCGCGCTTGACGAAGCGAAGGAGGTTTGCTGAGATGGCTCCGAACAAGGCGATCGAGATAGTCATATCGGGCGTCGGAGGTCAGGGGAACGTCAAGGGCGCCCAGATCCTCGGGGCTGCAGCGGTGAGGGCTGGCCTGCGTGTGAGGGTCTCCGACGTCTTCGGCATAGCCCAGAGGGGAGGCCCCGTATTGAGCCACGTCAGGATAGGCGACGTCCACGGCGCCATGGTAGACATGCACTCCGCGGACGCGGTGGTCGGGCTGGAGCCGATGGAGGCGCTCCGGGCAGCCTCGTCCTTCCTGAAGCCCGGGGGGACCGTGATAATGAGCACTAGGCCCATCTACCCTGTGGAGGTCAACACCGGCAAGGCGGATTACCCGCCGCTTCCCGCGATCCTGGACGCAATCCGGGTCGCAGCAGGCAGGGTGATCACGCTCGACGCGACAGAGGTTGCCTCGTGCGCCGGGATGCCCATGGCCGCTAACGTAGTCATGCTGGGCGTGCTCGCAGGAACCGGGATGCTCCCATTCGCCCCGGATCACATAAAGGCGGCGATAAGGGAGCTGATACCCAGGTCGGTCGAGGAGAACATCCGCGCCTTCGAAGAGGGCTTCACCATCGGCGAGTCCGCCCCGAGAGGGTGAGCTTTTTTTATCACCCCGCGCATGGTAAGGTGATGGCCTTGCCAAAATCCCGCTGCGCGCTCCTTCCCTTACTGCTTGTCTTTGCCATCCTGCTGGCAGCGGTGCCTCCATCCCAGTCCTCAGGAGAACTGCCTTCCATAGTCTCCGAGAGCGGCACCGTGTACCTTTACCACAACATGACAGCCGGGGAGATCGGGTACCTGAGGGGCTGCTTCTTGATTGATCCGACCAGCGGATCTAACGCCATAATCGGAGGGCACGGGACCGGCCTGGCCCCGCCCGACGAGGAGGGATGGGCAGCCCTCGCCGGGAGCGTTGTAATCGACTATGCTTTGCCCGGCGCCCCGATGGCGTCCTCCAGGCGGCTCGACCTGGACCCATACTTCCCACCCATCGGCGACCAGGGCATCCAGGGATCGTGCACCGCATGGGCGAGCGTCTACTACGCGGGGACGTACCTCCAGGCAAAGGCGCGCGGCTGGGCCGACGTCAGGACGAACCCCGCCCACGTCATGAGCCCTGCTTGGACTTACAACAAGCTGAACGGCGGTGTTGACGGCGGGTCTTGGTGTGACAGGAATATGCAGCTTGTCTCTGAGATCGGTTCCGCCAGCATGGCGACAATGCCGTACAACCAGTACGACTGGCTCTCGTGGGGAAGCGAGCCCGCCTGGAGGGAGGCGCCGCTCTACAGGGCGGGCGGCTTCGCAACGGTGCGCCCCGACAACATCGACACCATAAAAGCCCTGATCAACGATGGGTACTTGGTCACCTTCTACATAGACGCTTCCTGCCCATGGTACTCTTCCTCGGACGCAGTCCTCTCCTATGCCGAGTACACCGGCGGGTCCCCAAACCACGCGAACGTGATCGTCGGCTACGACGACTCGGTCGCTGATGGCGTCGACCAGGGGGCGTTCAGGGTGGCGAACTCGTGGGGGGATGGCTTCAAAGACGCGGGCTTTTACTGGATCACCTACCGGGCGATGAGCAAGATAAGCAGCTACTCGCCGATCGCGAACTCGTACCTACCGAAAGGGGGCGGCATACCATACGAGCCGCTGGTGCTCGCAACCTGGCAGCTGGACCCTGCCGGATCGCTGGACGGGGCCGTTGTCATGGTTGGCGTGGGCGCGCCCGAGTCCCCCCTAGCCTCGAAGACCCCCTCGGATTATTGGATGGCAGGCAAAAACTCGAAGATCCCCAACTTCATGTGCCTCGACATCACTGAGCTGAAGCCGCAAATCGACACGGGCACAGGCGAGTTCTTCCTCACCGTCGGCAGGGGATCGGTAGCCTCGAAGATCACCTCCTTCACTGTCGAGGTCTATTCTAGCTACGGCCTCCCGCCCTCCATGATATACTCCTCCTGGGAGGTCCCGGCTTGGGCGCCCGCAACCGTCGCAATTTCCGAAAGACCCTCGGTGATATTCAGCTGGTCGCCCTTCTCCCCGCTGACATTCGAGCCGGTGCAGTTCACCGACAGCTCCTCCTCATACAACGGGACGATAGTCAGCTGGCACTGGTCTTTCGGCGATGGGGCGCATTCCACATCAAAGAACCCTGTGCATTCGTACTCGTCGCACGGGAAATTCACCATAACGCTAACTGTAATGGACAGCAACGGACTCTCCTCCACAAGGTCCCAGGAGATAAGCGTGAGGAACCGCCCCCCCGAGGTAAAGATTGTATCCCCGGGAGGCGGCGGTCTATTCAGCGGGGTAGTCGAGCTCGCTGCGGAAGCATCTGACCTCGACGACGGGGTCTCGAAGGTCGATTTCTTCTATGCCTTGGGGGATCGGGAATACTTCATCGGCTCAAACAGGACGGCAATGCCTGAGGGCACATGGAGGCTCCAGTGGAACACCTCCCCCCTCACAATCTCAGGCGTCCAGGTCTTTGCAGTGGCTTTCGACGGTTTTGATTACAGCGCCAGGAGCTACCTCGAGCAGCCGATAAGCCTGGACAACACGCCGCCTACACAGCCCTCTCCCAGATCCCCGAAGCCAGGAACGCGCACGGATTCGGCAGTGACGCTCTCCTGGGAGCAGTCGACTGACGTTGGGAGCGGCCTCCTCGGGTATGTCGTCGAGCTCCACGACGCGCATTCGAATTCAGCAGAACCCGTCCTAATCGAGACAGAGGGCACGCAATGCCAAGCCGAACTCCACACGGGGATGTGGGTCTGGCGCGTGAGGGCTATGGACATTGCCGGGAACATGGGTGAATGGTCCCCCTCGAGCAATTTCATCGCCGACTCTTTCCTGGTCAACGAGAGCGGCCAAAGCTCCAGAAGGGCGGATCTCGGGTCCGATCAGGTAGTCTGGTTCAGGGTCTTCTACCAGTACGATGGGGTTCCTTTCACGCCCTCGAACGGCAGCGTCTTCATAAACGGATCTGCTGCATCATGGAATAATGACCTAGGCCGCTGGGAGCTCTCCGTCTCGAGGACCTTGGTGGGAGAGGTTGCCATGCATGTGTCTGCGGTACAGGACAGCCATAACCCGGTGACCACAATCAACCGGACCGCCCCCCTGGCCTCCGTAGTATTCGACCGGATCGTCATTGACAGGATCGATCCGGACGATCTTAGGGTTCAGGTGGGGCGGCAAGTCAATTTCAGCGTCATTGGGCATTATGAGTACGACTCCAGGGAGTGGGTGGGCGAGTTTGTCCTGAACGACTCAACAGCCAAGGACTCATTGGGGAGGTACTGCTACTCTGTCGAGAGGGTCACCGACGATCTATATGGCTTGACGAGCTTTGTGCAGATCGCTCCCCCAGCCTCCATAGTCTTCGACCAGATCCTCCCCCGCGTCGATCACTCCACCACTAGTCCAGGCGAATGCTCGGTATCGGTGCGGCTCATTTACGCCTCTGACGGCTCGCCTGTGACAGGCGCTTCAGTCTCGATCAACGGCAAGCGGGCTGAGGAGCTTGGATATGGAAATTACGCGCTGGCTCTAGAGTCGTTTTTGCCCTACATTACGGTCAGGTCGGAGGTCGAAGTCCAGAACTTTGATCCTATTGTGGGCGAGGAGGGGGTGTTTATGGTTGGGAACGCGTTTGTCTACGCTGCGTTTGCATCCGCGGCCGCCATTTCGCTAACCCTCTTCCTGAGGCGTGCGCGCGCAAGGCCGTCTTGAGAGCACCTGCGCCGCCTCAAACCCGCATGGACTCGCATGGGCTGCCCCTACGCGCCAGGCTTCATGCGATCGAGCCTCTCCCTTATGCACAGGTTCACAAGCTCGGGGTCGCCCTTCCCCCTTGTCTTTCGCATCACCTGCCCGACAAGGAAGTGTGCGGCCTTCTCGTCCGAGAGCGCGTCCGAGACCGCCTTGGGGTTCTCCGCGAAGACCTCTTCAACCACTTTCTCGATCGCCTCCCTGTCCGCGATCCTGGTCATGCCGTTCTCCCTGACGACCTCCTCTGCGCTCTTCCCGCTGGTCACAAGCGTGGGGAGTATGATCTTACCGATCTTCCCGCTTATCGTACCGTCCCTGATCATCTTAAGCATCCCCGCAAACGAATCGGGAGTAATCTTGGCTTCGTCTATGCCGAGGCCCTTGTCGTGGAGCACGCCAAGGAGGTCGCTCATGATCCAGTTGCTCACCGTCTTCGGCTCCCCAAAGCGCCGCGCAGCCTCCTCGAAGAAGTCCGCGAGCCTCTTCTCAGCCGTCAGGACCTGCGCGTCGTACTGGGGCAGCCCGTACTCCCTGGCGAAGCGCTCGGCCCTGGCGTCCGGCAGCTCGGGCATCCTCCCTTTCACCTCCTCTATGAACTCGCTGCTTATGGTTATCGGCGGGATGTCCGGCTCCGGGAAGTACCTGTAGTCGTGCTCCTCCTCCTTCTCCCTGAGCGATATGGTGACCTTCCTGACCTCGTCCCAGTGCCTCGTCTCGCGCCTGATCCTCTCCCCCTTCTCGAGGAGGCTCCTCTGCCTGGAGATCTCGAAGTTGAGCGCCCTCTCGACCTCCTTGAAAGACGAGATGTTCTTTATCTCGACCCTTGTGCCCCCCTTGATCGAGATGTTCGCGTCGCACCTCATCGCCCCCTCCATCCCGCCGTCGAATGCCCCGATGTGCTCCATGATCGACCTCAGCTTCTGGAGGAATAGCCTAGCCTCCCTCGGGGAGGACATATCCGGCTCCGTGACTATCTCGAGGAGGGCCATCCCCGCCCGGTTGTAGTCCACGAGCGTGTACGGCGAGAGGTCGATCGGCCCGATGTGCACGAGCTTCGCGGGGTCCTCCTCGAGCTGTATCCTCGTGATCCTGACCCTCTTCCTGGCGCTCCCCACGTTGATCTCGATGAAGCCCCCCTCGCAGATCGTCTTCGATCCCTTGGTCTCGTACATCGAGATCTGGAAGTTCTTCCCCATGTCCACGTAGTAGTAGTTCTTCCTGTAGAACGAGGTCCTCTCGCTTATCCTGCTGTTCAGCGCCAGCCCGGCCATGACCGCGAGCTCGACTGCCTTCGCGTTTGGCCTTGGGAGAGACCCGGGGTGCCCAAGGCAAACCTCGCAGACGTTCGTGTTCGGCTCCTTGCCCCTGTAGTCGGTGCTGCACCCGCAGAAGAGCTTTGTCCTCAGCCTGTTGAGCTGGCAGTGCACTTCTATGCCTATCACGACGCCGCCCTTTTCTCCCGGGACCTCATTGACATTGATCATGGCGCCTCACCAACCTCCTCACACCGGGGGCCTGAGATCAAGCCCCAGCTCCTCCTCGACCCTCCTCGCAGCCGTTATGATCTTGCCCTCACCGAGCGGCGGCCCCATTACCTGGAGCCCGACCGGGAGCCCGCCGGCGAACCCGCACGGGACCGAGATAGCGGGGATGCCCGCGAGGTTGGCTGAAACCGTGTCTATGTCGGTCATGTACATCTCGAGCGGATCCTCCACCTTCTCGCCGATCCTGAACGCAGGTGTGGGCATCGTCGGCCCAACGAGAATGTCGAATCCCTTGAAGAGCCGATCGAAGTCCCTCCTTATCAGCGTCCTCGCCTTCAGCGCCTTAAGGTAGTACTCCTCGTAGTACCCAGAGGAGAGCGCGAACGTGCCTAGGATGATCCTCCTCTTGACCTCGCTGCCGAAGTTCGCCCCCCTTGTCTTGGAGAACGACTCCTCCCAGTTCAGGCCTTCATCCTCCTCCCTGGTACCGTACCTGATCCCGTCGAACCTCGCCAGGTTCGAGCTGGCCTCCGACATCGCGATTATGTAGTAGGCTGGGAGCGCGTATTTCAGCGATGGCAGAGAAGCCTCCTCCCAGGTGGCCCCGAGCCCCTCGAGGGCGTGCACCGCCTTCCAGACCTCCCTCTCCACCCTGCTGTCGGTCCCCTCCCCGAAGAACTCCCGTGGGACACCGATCCTCAGCCCCTTGACGTCCTTGTTGAGGTATTCGAGGTAATCCTCTTTCCCCCTTGGGATGGTGGTGCAGTCCTTTGGGTCGTGCCCGCTGATCACATTGAGCAGGAGGGCGCAGTCCCTCACGTCCCTCGCCATCGGCCCTATCTGCTCGAGGCTGTTTGCGTAGGCCACCAGCCCATACCTGCTCACCAGCCCGTAGGTCGCCTTCATCGCGACTATCCCGCAGAAGCTCGCGGGGCACCTCACCGATCCGCCAGTATCCGACCCGAGCGCCGCAAGTGCCAGCCTCGCCGACACCGCCACCGCAGAGCCGCCGGAGGAACCCCCGGGGACCCTCTTCTTGTCCCACGGGTTCCGGCATACGAAGAACCCCGAGTTCTCGGTTGAAGACCCCATCGCAAACTCGTCCATGTTTGTCTTCCCGATGACAGTCCCGCCTTCCGACTTGATCTTGGAGACGGCAGTAGCGTCGTACGGCGGAACGTAGTCCTTGAGCATCCTCGAGCCGCAGGTGGTCCTCAGGCCCTTGGTGCATATGCAGTCCTTGACCGCTATGGGCGCCCCCTTGATCGATCCATTCCTGGATCCGGCACCCCCATCCAAATCTGCCACGCGCTCGTTCACAGTGATGAATGCGCCATACTCGGGGTTCAGCCTCCTGATCCTGTCTAAGAGGGCTTCAAGGAGGGCTCCCCTATCTATCTCGCCGTTCTTGATCGACTCCACCGACTCGAAGAGGGTCAGGTCCTCAAGCCTTGCCATAGCTAGCACTCGCCCGAATCACACTATCTTGGGGGCGACGATGAACCCGTCCTTTACTTTCGGAGCAGTCGAGAGCGCCTCTTCCCTGTCCAGCCCAGCCTCCTCACGATCGTCCCTGAATGCGTTGGTGAGGTCCAGCACATGGAACGTAGGATCGGCTGCATCCACCTCCGGGCTGTCAAGCGCCCTAGCGAACTCGAGAATCCTGTTGAGCTGGTCTGTGAACCTCTCTATCTCATCAGGCGTAAGCGCGATCTTCGAGAGCCAGGCGAGCCTCTCGGTCCTTTCCTTGGAAACGGTCTTGATGCTCTCCATCGTTGCCCCTCCCTTTTACGCATAATAGCCATTGTGCGTAATAAAAATACTGTTCCGGCTGACCTGATGCCGTCTTAGTTTCCGGAGCCCTTCGCTCATGGGGTTTACGAAGGCGCGTGCCTGAAATGGGAAATCAAAAAATTGTTTGAGTGGAAAAAAATAAAGAATAAATGGAGGATGCGCGGGGTTCACTCGATCTTGATCGAGTGCCTCTTGGCCTTCTCAAGTTTCGGCATCTTTACCTCCAGGACGCCGTTGTTGAAGGCAGCCTTCACTTTGGAGGCATCGACCCCGCAGGGGAGCTCGATGAGCCTGTAGAAGTTCATCGACCGCCTCTCCCTCTTCCTGATGCCGCCCTTCTCAAGGGAGACCTCCTGCTTCTGGGATGCCTTTATCTCCAAAGTGTTGTCGGTAAGGTTGAGTTCAATGTTCTCCTTGGGGACCCCTGGGAGCTCCGCAGTGACTATGACTTCGTCGGAGGTCTCATTGATGTCAACCAGCGGCTCCCTGAACCCCTGCTCGCTGGAGACGGGGAGCCTTCTCTGCATCTCCTCGGTAATGCTCCCCATGAACCTCTCCATCTCCCGCATCATCCTCCGGAAATCGTCGAATATGTCGATCCCGTAGGACATCATCAACCACCTCTGGAATTAGAATATATCGCAGTAAAATATATATCTTTCTGTAGTATAGAATTATGGCAGGTGTATCAAGATGACCGAGAACAGATCATTAGAACTAGAAGTTGCCGAGGCGCGCACTCGCGATGTGGGTCGTGCCTTGGCAAGGTTGAACCGCCAGGCTATGAGCAGGCTCGGCCTGAGGCCTGGCGACTTCATCGAAGTGGAGGGGAAGCGGCGGACCGTAGCCATAGCTTGGCCCGCCTATGCTGAGGACGAGGATCATGACATAATCAGGATAGACGGGATAATCAGGCATAACACTGGGACCTCGATAGGCGACACCGTTAAGGTCTCCAAGGTCGATCTGAAGCCCGCTTCAAAGGTTGTGCTCGCCCCGACTGAGCCGATAAGGTTCAGCTCTGACTTCGGCGAGTATGTGAGGCAGATCTTGGAGGACAAGCCGCTGAGCAAGGGAGATACTGTGATGGTTCCGATCCTCGGCGAGGCCCTTCGGCTGGTAGTCGCCTCGATACAGCCCGAACAATCCGGGTACGTCACGGAGGAATCGGAGGTGATTGTGAAGGAGGAGCCGGTAAAGGAGATTGACACCTCCAGGCCAAAGGTATCCTACGAGGACATCGGGGGGCTTGCTGACGCAAAGGAGAAGATAAGGGAGATGATCGAGCTCCCGATGCGCCACCCCGAGCTCTTCAAGCACCTCGGCATCGAGCCGCCGAAGGGAGTGCTGATGTACGGGCCGCCCGGGTGCGGGAAGACGCTCCTGGCGAAGGCGGTCGCCAACGAATCCGGCGCCAACTTCATAACAATAAACGGCCCCGAGATCATGAGCAAGTTCTACGGCGAGTCGGAGCAGAAGCTCAGGGAGATCTTTGAGGAGGCTGAGAAGAACGCCCCAAGCATCATATTCATAGATGAGATCGACTCGATCGCCCCCAAGAGGGAAGAGGTATCGGGCGAGGTCGAGAGGAGGGTCGTCGCCCAGCTACTCGCGCTCATGGACGGGCTCAAGAGCAGGGGGCAAGTAATTGTGATCGCCGCCACCAACCGTCCGGATGCGATAGACCCCGCCCTGAGGAGGCCCGGCAGGTTCGACCGCGAGCTGGCCATATCGATGCCCGACAAGAAGGGGAGGCAGGAGATCCTCCAGGTCCATGTCAGGGGCATGCCGCTGAGCGAGGATGTCAAGATTGATGAGATTGCGGGGATGACGCACGGCTACAGCGGCGCAGACCTGGCGGCGCTCACAAGGGAAGCTGCGATGCGGTCTCTGAGGAGGTTCCTGCCTAAGCTTGACCTCCAGAAGCAGACGATACCAGCCTCGATCCTGAACTCGCTGAAGGTATCCAAGGCTGACTTCCTTGAGGCGATGAAAGACATAACTCCCTCGGCGCTCAGGGAGGTCTACGTCGAGGTCCCGGAGGTCCACTGGGAAGATGTCGGCGGCCTTGCAGACGTGAAGAGGCAGCTGCAGGAGATGGTAGAGTGGCCATTGAAGCACCCCGAGATATTCGAGCAGATGGGGATCGAGCCGCCGAGGGGAATCCTGCTCTACGGTCCGCCGGGCACGGGCAAGACGCTCCTGGCGAAGGCCGCGGCAACTGAGAGCCAGGCCAACTTCATAAGCGTAAAGGGGCCTGAGGTCCTGAGCAAGTGGGTCGGAGAGTCAGAGAAGGCGATCAGGGAGATCTTCAAGAAGGCAAGGCAGGCTGCGCCGTGCATTGTCTTCTTCGACGAGCTGGATTCTATCGCTCCTAGGAGGGGCGGGCATACCGACTCAGGCGTCACCGAGAGGATGGTCAACCAGATCCTATCGGAGATGGACGGGCTGGTATCCCTCAAGAATGTCGTAGTCATCGGCGCGACCAACAGGCCAGAGCTCATCGATCCCGCCTTACTCAGGCCAGGGCGCTTCGACAGATCCGTATACATACCCATACCTGACCGGGCGGCCAGGGAGGAGATCTTCAAGGTGCACACTAAAAGGATGCCGCTGGACGAGGGCGTCGACCTGAAGGTTCTGGCTGAGAAGACCGACGGCTACACTGGCGCCGACATCGCTGCGGTGTGCCGCGAGGCTGCGCTGAGCGCACTCAGGGAGGACATGAAGCCGAAGAAGATACAGATGAAGCACTTCGAGTCTGCACTCAAGACAATACAGCCTAGCGTCTCCAAGGAGGATCTGCTCAGGTACGACGACTCGAAAAAGATGCTAGGGAAGATGTTCGTCTAAGCCGGACATCCCCCTTTTCTTCCCCTCCATTTTTTTGCCTAAAAACCTCATAGTTCATGGGGCTGCTGGCACTTCATCCGTTTGGAATAGATCCTGTTCAGGCTCTCCATTATCGCATTCACCGATGCCATGACGATGTCCCCCCCAACGGCGAGCCCCATGGCAGTCCTTCCGTCCTTGTCCTCAGTCATCACCTCGACTGTGCAGAGCGAGTCCGTCCCGCCTGATATCGCCTCGAGCTTGTAGTTCAGGAGCCTGATCTCCTCGCCGAGCGCTGACTGGATTGCCTTCGCGAGAGCATCGACCGGCCCGGTCCCGATGCCGGCGGCTACGCGCCTCTGGTTGTTATGGGTGAGCTGGACCGATGCTGTCGGGGTTATCTTGTTCCCAGTTACGACGAGTATCTCGTCGAGCCTAACCAGCCTCTCCGCATCCGGGACGCTCCCAAGGACTTCGTTAACCACCGCGTTGACATCCTCCTCGATTATCTTCTTCTTGTGGATCGCGAGAGTCCTTACCTTCTCCACGACTGCTGCGATCTGCTCGTCAGTCAGGTTGTACTTCTCCTTGACGAAATTGGCCACGCCGTGCTTGCCCGTGTGCTTCCCCATCACTATCCGCCTCTTCTGGCCCACCATCTCGGGCGTGAGCGGCTCGTAGCTCTCTGCCTTCGCGAGCACCCCGTGGACGTGGATTCCCGCCTCATGCGCGAAGGCGTTGTTCCCAACTATCGGGAAGTTCGGGGGCAGGGAGATCATGCTTGCCCTCTCAACTGCCTTTGATGCCTCCTTCAGTAGGTTGAGCCTTATCCCAGTCTTCACCCCATACATGGCATGGAGGGCGGTCACAGTCTGCTCCAGGCTCGCATTCCCTGCCCTCTCTCCCAGCCCATTGACAGTGACGTGGACCTGTGATGCCCCTGCCTTGACCCCTGCCAGGGTGTTGGCAACTGCCAGACCGAAGTCATTGTGGCAGTGCATCGATACAGGCTTCTTCAGCGCTGCCTTGAGCCTGCTTATGAGTTCGAACATCGCCTCGGGCTCCATCACGCCGACCGTGTCGGGGACGTTGTGGACGTCAGCCCCATGCTCCTCGACTGCGGAATAAAACCTCAAGAGCCTCTCGATGGGGGTCCTGGTCGCGTCCTCGCAGGAGAACTCGCACTCGAGCCCGTGGGCCTTGACGTAGTCAGTAGCAGCAAGCGCCTGCTCGAGAGCTTTGTCTTCGTCCATCCTCAGCTTGTACTTGAGGTGGATGTCAGAGGTTGCGATGAATATGTGGACGCGGTCCACATCGCTGCTGATGCATGCGTCTATATCCTTGGTCACGCACCTCGCAAGGCCGCAAATTTTTGCCTTCAGACCCTCCCTCTTGATAGTCCTGACGGTATTGCATTCCTCGTCTGAATTGACCGGGAATCCTGCCTCGATCACACCAACACCGAGCTCGTCCAGCCTCCTTGCAATCTCTATCTTCTCCTCGAGGGTGAAGCAGACACCTGGCGTCTGCTCGCCGTCCCTGAGCGTTGTGTCGAAGACCTGCACCCTCTCCGGGAGATTGGATCTTGCCCTTATGGGCTCGATGAAGTTGCTGACGAAGACCCCTTCCATACGCTACACCATAGGAGAGATACGATCTGCTCCCTCTTATTTAACGCGGTTGTCGCAGGGCTGATCCCTCATCCTTCGGGCGGATCAGCCAGAATCAGCGGGCAGCCGTCAGATGGCAGTTTCACGATCCATTCTAATCCCGTTACGCCTCCTGATCTGGGGCAAAGATTTAAGATCAAAGGTCGCATATATATGCGATAGCCGGTGAAAAAAATGACCAAGACTCTTAAGGAGAAATTCGACAAGAAGATGGGGTTCACGCCTGCGATAATGCATATAGCTGCCGAGATAGACCCAAAGATGGCCGAGTTCTACAATTTCTGCGACACTGCCGTCCAGGAGGACGGAGCCCTCCCGTCAAAGTTCAAGATGCTGCTCATTATGGCGATGGGCGCACAGCGCCACTGCAAGGAGTGCGTCGTTTCAGCAATGAGGGGTGCGCACAACAAAGGGGCCACAGACGCCGAGATAATCGAGGCGATACGCGTAGTGGCAGTAGCCGGGGGAGCTCCCGCGATAACTGCATGCAAGGACGCCCTCCAGATGCTCAAGGATAAGTCATTCGACAAGATGGGCTGCGGCACAAAGTAATCGATTTTTCACTTCTATCCTTTTTCTTTTACCAGCCCATGAGAATAAATCCTGCGCCCTCAATGTGTGGGGAGCGTTCCCTAACCTAGAGCAGGTCTACTCGTACAGAACGCCCAGATCCTTCAGCCTCTGGTATATCTTGTCCGCTGCCACCCTGACCTCGTCTTCCTGCTTCGCCCCTGTGCACACCATCTTCCCTGACGAGAAGATCAGCAGGACGACCTTTGGGGAGTCCATCCTGTAGATCAATCCAGGGAATTGCTCGGGCTCGTACATGACGTTCTCTAGCAGGAACGCCGCCTTCTCCAAGTTCACCTCCGCATTAAGGTTGGCCGAGGCGACGATGTTCTGGATCATTATCTCTGGTGTGCCTATTATCACAATGTTCCTGTCCTTCAGGTTCTTTATTATCTTCTTGACGGCATTGTGGACTTCCTTTATTGACTTCGCCCCTGTGCACACCATCTTCCCTGACGAGAAGATCAGCGTCGCAGTCCTCGGCTTCGAGATCCTGTACACGAGCCCGGGGAACTGCTCCGGATTGTACTCCACCCCCGGCACATTCCCTGAGATCGCATCAAGATCTATGGTCTGGTTCAGTGTCACAGAGGCTACGACATTCTCTATCCTGACGGATGGCTTGATCATTATGTTGCCCACCGAACAAAATAACTAGATTTAAAGTTTTTTAATCTGGTTTATAAAGCTTTTTTATTTCTAAACAGACCCTTCCATCTTTTTTGCATTCTCTTTTTCGCCAGAAGGCAGGATTATTATGACTATAATTATCAGTATCACAAGCGAGGCGAGCCAGATGTTCTTGAACCAAAGGAAAGGGTAGCCAAGGTATGGGATTGAGTAGACGACCTTGCCGACTATCCTGTCCTCAGGAACCCAGCTCAGAGGGTTTGACGGGCTCTGGTCTGGGTAGATGTTCGCGTCCCCCTTGGTCAGGAAGTAGTACGTCCCGTTCACCTCAACCTTGTCTATAACCCTGTGGGAGATCGGAAGGGGATCGTACGATGTGAATATGAAATAGTCCGAAATGCGCGTCCCTGGCTGCACATATATCACCGTGTCGCCCACCGGGGGCTGACCAGCCACAATCTCCGATGGATCCGCCGCCTGCACGAATATCAGAGATCCTGTAGGTATGTTGGGTTCCATGCTCCCCGACTGCACGGCTGCGACTGGCAGGTTGGTCCCAGAGACGGTCCTTATCGTGTAGACTGCCCCGACAAAGACTGCAAAAAATATTAGGGCTGTTATCAGCGTTGCCCTTAAGTTTAGACCCATCCCAATCACTGCTGCTCTCTCAATGGGCCCATCCCGAACCTCTTCGCGTTCCTGTCCGCCATCTCCTGTATCTTCTTCACAGCCTCCTCATCCAGGTGCCTGAACCTGCCCTGTGCCTTGAGGTATTTCGTGACCGGCTCCCTCCTGGGAACCTGGACAGTCAGCCTCACTTCCCTGTTGACAGCCTCGTACAGCGGCCAGAGGCCTGTCAGGACCGCGAGCTTTCCGAGCTCGATGCTGTCGCTGGTGTCAGTCCTCCACCCTGTGGGGCACGGCGTGAGCACATGGATGAGAGCCGGCCCATCAACGTCGAGCCCTTTCCTGACCTTGTTCATCAAGTCGAAGGGGTAGGAAGGGCAGGCCGTGGCAGCATAGGGTATCCCGTGTGCCACTGCAATGCCCACGAGGTCTTTCTTCTCAGTCCTCTGACCGATCGATCTCTTCCCGGGTGGCGATGTCGTTGTCGCCGCCCCAAACGGAGTTGCAGAGCTGCGCTGGATGCCCGTGTTCATGTAGGCCTCGTTGTCGTAGCAGACGTAAAGGATGTCGTCCCCCCTTTCCATGGCTCCGCTCAGCGACTGGAGCCCGATGTCAAAGGTCCCGCCATCCCCGCCTATCACGATCACGTCTGCCTTCTCATCTGTTTTCCCCTTCCTCTGCAGTACTTTAAGGGCATTCGAAATTCCGGATCCAACGGCTGCTCCGTTCTCGAATGCTACGTGGACCCATGGCACCCTCCATGCGCTCTGCGGGAAGTAGCTGGTAGAAACCTCCAGGCATCCCGTAGGGCTCACGACGATCGTGTCCCTTCCAGAGGCCTTGAGGATCTGCCTCACCGCTGTCCCAACTGCGCACCCAGCACAGAGCCTGTGCCCTGGCGCCAGGAGCTCTTCTTTTGGAACGTCCTTGACCGATTTGAAGACCTTGCTCATTCTCTCAACCCCACATAAATGCAGCGCCCTGCCCCCTTCTTGGCAGCGCTTTCAGTCGCGCTATACATCATCCTGAAGTCATCCTGTGTTATGTCCCTGCCCCCGAGACCTGCTACGAATCCTTGTAGGGCAGGCCTGTCCTGCACGTCGTATAGTGCGGCTGCTATCTCGTTATAGAGCGGGTTCCCGATGCCTCCGGGGGTAGTTGCCCTGTCCACTACGCCAACCGCCTTTATCCCCTTGAGGGCCATCCTGATCTCCTCGGCTGGGAAAGGCCTGAATAACCTGAGGGAGATGACGCCAACCCTCTTGCCCTCCTTGCGGAGGGAATTGGCAACCTCCTTGGCTGAGCCAAAGATGGACCCCATTACTATCAGCGCGGCATCCGCCCCCTCCATCCCGTACGCCTCGAACTCGCTGTAGTTTTTCCCGAACCTAGAGTTGAATTCCCTGTCGATCTCCTTGATCTTCAGCCTGCTCTTCTCGATCGCATCGATAGACTGGTACTTCATCTCATAGTAGTATTCGGGCGGCCCGACGACCCCTGTCGCATAGGCAGTCTTCGTCGAGACCCTGTTCTCGAGGGGCTTGGATGGTATGAACTTCCTCACCTCTTCCTCCTCGGGCAGCTCGACCGGCTCGTACATGTGGCTTAATATGAAACCATCCATGTTAACCATCACCGGGAGGCGGGTCTCCTCTGCGATCTTGAATGCCTCAATTGTTGTATCGAAAGCCTCCTGCGCCGACCTGACCCACAGCTGTATCCAGCCCGAGTCCCTCTGGGCCATTGCGTCAGAATGGTCGTTCCAGATGTTCAGCGGGGCGGAGAGCGCCCTGTTGACGTTTGCCATTACGATGGGCGTCCTTAGCCCTGAGGCCATGAATAGTATCTCATGCATGAGCGCCAGCCCCTGCGAGGATGTCGCGGTGAAGACCCTGGCTCCCGTCAGCGAGGCACCGATGCAGGCGCTTATCGCAGAGTGCTCAGACTCAACATTCATGTAGCTCGCGTCGATCTCGCCGTTTGCAACAAACTCTGAGAGCTTCTCCACTATCGTCGTCTGCGGCGTGATTGGGTACGCAGCGATCATGTCTACATCTGCCATCTTGACCGCGTATGCCACAGCGTAATTGCCGCTGATGCCAACCCTTCTGCCCATCAGTGCCCCTCCTTCACCATCGTTATCGCCTTGGGCGCGCACCCCTTCGCGCAGATCCCGCAGCCCTTGCAGTATGAAAGGTTTACCCGGTAGTTTCCAGCGTCGTCAATCTCTATTGCAGAATCAGGGCAGTAGAGGAAGCACATCCCGCACTTTGTGCACTTGTTCTGGTCTATTACCGGGCTGGAAGTCCTCCATGCCGTCACATCGAAGTTGACAGAGCTCCCTGGCTCTGTTATCGCGCCCCCCTCCGGGATCTCTTTCCATCCCTTGAGTGTAATCTTAACGCACTTCATCTCTTGCCACCTGCCTCAAAGAGTACCGTCCCTTCGAATGCCCTCCTCACTGCATTGACATTCTTTTCCGCATATTGCTTGAACCTCTGCTTAATTACCTCCTCGAGGGTTTCCAGCCTAACTACCCCTGTTGCCCTGACCAGTGCCCCAAGGATCGCCGTATTGGTTATTGGAGAACCAAGCTCCCTGAGGGCGATCTCGGTCGCATCGACCAAGGCAATCTTCCTTGCGTTGCCGAAGGTCTGCAGGTAGTCTTCCGCTTTCTGGTCGGTGTTGAGCACAACAGTGCCGCCCTCCTTCAGCCCGTCGCCAACCCCCTCCATTGTGCAGAGGTTCTTGTCGAGCACGACTATTATGTCGGGCTCATATATCTGGCACCTGGTCAGGATCTCCCTGTCGCTTATCCTTGTGAACGCGAGAACGGGCGCCCCCCTCCTCTCCGGGCCGAAAGCCGCGAACGCCTGTGCGTATTTGCCTTCGTTTATGACGCCCGTCGCAAGGATCTCTGCGGCCGTGACTGCGCCCTGCCCGCCCCTGCCGTGCCACCTGATCTCGAGCATCCTCCAAACACTCCTGAATATGGGTAGTCAGTAACCTAGCATTATTTTTAACAGTTACGGTCCTTTCTTTGCCATCTATAATTGCCTAATTATCGCGAGTTTTGTGAAGGATACCCTTAAAACAGGGCAGATCCGATACCTACGTCGGTGAGTGTAGTGATTGCGGATCCTTCTTCCCAAAAACTTGGGGAGATTAAGGCGTTCCTGGATCAAGGGAAGCCATTTGAGGTCAGATTTGAAGGCGATGAAGCCTGCGTCTCCGAAGCGAAGGGGGTAGTCAAGATCTCACTCTCAAAAGAAGAGACAAAGGGGATCAGGGTGCGGAAAACTGCAAGGAAGGTCCCATCTGCGCAGAAAGAGTTTGTGATGAATTCTGCCAGCATCCTGATCCCAAAAAAAATCCCCTTCAAAGTGACGTTCGGGCCTAAAGAGACGACCTTCAGATTCGACCTTGACCACTACATCCACATTTACCCGGACAAGTGCGCGGTGGTAGGCTTCAGGAGCTTGGACGACCACCCCCTCTCCCTGGTAAGAGATCTGCTGTCGCCGTTCCCGAATCTCAAGATATATGCGCCAAAGAGTTGATCGCCTTGGAGATTAGGAACATCCTCTATTTGGCTGGGCTCGTATTGGTCTTCCTGCCCGCCTTCACGTTCACCTACCTTTCCACATCTGGCATTGATGGGCCGCCCCTCCTGCCCCAGATCCTAAGCGTGGCTGTCTTCTTCATCGGGCTGGCTTTGATCCTGTTCACAGGGAGGGGCAAAAACAAGGAATGGTTCTCTTAATCCATCATGGCGGCGTGCTCCTGTACTTCTTCACCAGTTCGTGGTATGCCCCGGCGGTTTCCCTGATCCTCTCCTTGTCCCTCTCCTCTATGCCCCTGACATTCTTCGCGGGCAGCCCCATCATCACGCTGCCGGATGGGACTGTCTTGCCCTCAGGTATGAGCGCGCCAGCCCCTATCAAGCAGTCGTCGCCTATCTCTGCGCCGGTCAATATGATCGCCCCCATGCCCACGAGCGTGTTGTTGCCTATCCTGCAGCCATGGATGATGCAGCCGTGCCCAACCACCGTACCCTTGCCCACATTTGTCGGGTAACCCTTGTCGGTGTGTAGGATTGCCCCGTCCTGTATGCTAGCTCCACTCTTGATTATTATGCGCTCGATGTCCCCGCGCAGGACTGCGCATGGCCATATGTTCGCCCCCTCCTCGATTATCACGTCTCCGATAACCACTGCATCTTCATGGACGAATGCCTTCGGATCGATCTGCGGTCTAATCCCCTGAAGCTCTCTTATCATTCCTACCTACTCCATCGTCACTGAAAGGTCGGTGTCTATTAGGTACTTGAACTGGAAGGTGTTTGTCCAGTCCGGGTTCCTGAGCGATCCTTGGAAGCAGACTGCAATCGTATCCTTGCTGCCTGGCAGGCGGTCGATCGCCTCCTTTAGGACATTCGGCGGAACCCCGTACTTCGGGATCGCAAGCCCGCCAAGCAATGTTACTATTCGGTAATCAGTGCCTGTCTTTAATCCGCCGAGCTGGTAGCCATAACCTTCGTCCTTTACAAGCTCCCTTGTCTTGCCCGATTCCAATGAAGGCATGAAGAACGGCTTCAGAGGCAAATCCCTTATGCCATAGCACAGGAATTCTGCAAAGGGCAGGCATGTGAAGGGTGACCCAACAAACAGTATATCCCCCTTCCCCCCAATGCTCTCGACTGCTGTGCGGAAGCACTTGCTCAATCCAGCCAAACCTTTTGCCTCGACCTTACTCTTCAAAACCATACCCCCCGATCTCCTTGAGAATAATAAGACTCACGCTCTATAAAAATTGAGCAGACGCCTGGGTACTGGTCAAAAACGGACCATTGCTGCGCATGCAGAGCGAGCCCCCTCCCGGCTAATCGAGTTTTGGCTGACCGGGTATAATTCAAACCGAAACGATATTATTGCATCATATCATATTATTCATCATGTCTAACCCTTACACTTCGTTCGTCCAGTCGCTATCCAAGGCAGTGCAGCCGAAGGGGCCGGCAGCCGCATACACGCCCGTTCATGTGATAAAGGCATTGTTCGTCATTGAATCCTCGAAATCGGTCGGCAGAGTTATGCTCGCAAGGATCCTCGGGATAGGGGAGGGTTCGGTAAGGACGATTATAAAGCGCCTGCAGCAGCAATCTCTCATAAGCATTGACAGCATCGGGGGTTGCTCCCTTACGCCCACGGGCCGCGAAGTGATAAGCCAGATCAAGAAAGGCATGACTTCCTCTGGTCCTATCGACCTTGGCGGGATGGGTGTCGCATACCCATCGTTCGCGATTCAGGTGAGCCTTGACGTCTCGGCGCATTCGGTGCTTAAGTTAAGGGACATCGCGATCAGGTGGGGCGCAGAGGGCGCGATATTCTTCCACTTCTCAGGAGGGAGGATGGTGGTCCCTTCCATCACAGATGACCTCTCGCAGACGAGCCCTTCCACGCATTATGAGCTGATGAGCAGGTTCAGGCTCCAGGACGGCGACCATGTCATTGCTGCATTCGCCCATGATGCTGCCACAGCCGAAATGAGCGCGCTCGCGGTCTTCCTCTTCCTCAAGGGCATACAATGAAGTTCTATTGCCCAATTGTACACAAAAGGCATATATAAGCCCAAAAATAGGTTTTTTTGGGAACAGAATATGGTGAATAAAATCCTTATTGTATCTATAGTTGCCCTAATTGTAATAATCGGCGCCTTTTACGCCTCCGGCATGATCTTCCCCCGCGAAGTAGAGACCATAAGGATCGGCCACCTGACCGGTGACCTCCATCACCTCGCGCTCTTCGTTGCAATCAAACAGGGCTACTTCGAGCAGTACGGCATGAAGATTCAATTGAAGGAGTATGTGAACGGTCCTTCCCTCATGCAGGACTTCTTGGCGGGCGAGCTGGACTTCGCCTATGTTGGCGCGCCCCCTGCAATATCTGCCAGGGCTAAAGCCCTCTCTGACCCTAAATCGCACCTGCCAGTAGTAATCGCTTCAGTAAACCTCGAGGGCTCTGCCATAGTTACAGAAGCCGGCATAGAGGTGCCTGAGGACCTAAACGGCAAAAAAATCGGGACACCCGGCACAGGCACGATACAGGACATAATGCTCAGCATCTTCATCAAAGAGAGGAACATCGCCCTCACCAAGAGCCCGATGTCGATCTCCACCCTCCCGATTGAATTCAGCAAGGGGACGATCGATGGTTTCATCGGCTGGGAGCCTGCCCCCTCCATCGCGGTTGTGCAGTCCGGCGCTCATGTGCTCCTTACTTCCCACGATATGCTGCCCAACCACCAGTGCTGCGTGCTTGTCGTCTCCAACAAGTACCTAGAAGCGCACGCGGACACAGTCCAGAAGTTCGCCCAGGTGCACAAGATGGCAAACCAGTACATCCTCAACAACCCTGAATCAGCCAAGCAGATCGCCATGAATGTCACTGGACTTTCTTCATTCATAGTCGAGCTGGCGCTTTCCCACATTGTCTACACTTCGACGCCTGACCCTGCGAGCATGAAGACATTCCTGCACTCAATGATCGACCTGGGCGTCGTGACAACCGTCTCCCATGATCAGGTCGACGCATTCATAAACGCATTTATAGATACGCGCTTCATCTAATCAGTTGTGATTCGGATGGAGCGCCTCGATCGGTTGAAGGGCTTGGTGCTAGGGGCTCTCTCCCTAGCAGCATTCTTTTTCATCTGGCAACTGGTCGCCTGGTCCATGAATTCGCCATTCCTCCCGGGGCCCTGTGAAGTGCTCCAAGCATTCCTGAGGATCTCCACGACGGGGGACATCGACGGGTACACACTGCACTCGCACTCGATCATGAGCATCTACCGGGTGCTGTTGGGCTTTGGCTTCGCGGGGGTCACGGCGATCCCGCTGGGGGTGTTCATGGGGCTGAAGCCCAATGTCAACAGCATTTCCACCCCGATAATTGAGCCCATAAGGTTCATACCCCCAATCGCCTGGATCCCGCTCTCCATAATACTCCTCAGCGGCTTGGGGCGATACGTCTTCCTGATCTGGATAGGCGCCTTCTTCCCGATACTCCTCAACACAATCGCGGGCGTAAAGCGCACATCCCCGGTCCTCGTGGACATGGCTAAGACATTCGGGGCTGACAGCAGGACTATCACATCTAGGATAGTCTTCCCCAGCGCGCTCCCTGAGATCATGAGCGGTCTGAGAGTGGGCCTGGGGGTGGGGTGGATGTGCATTGTGGCCGCTGAAATGATCGGCGGGGAGCCTGTGGGGCTTGGGCGGCTGATAATAAAGTACGCCAACCTGCTTCAGATTGATGTCGTTATAGTCGGGATGATAACCATCGGGATAATCGGCCTGGCGCTGAACTATCTCATAATGACTGCAGAGAGGCGGCTCTTCAAGTGGAGGGTCGAGGTCAAGGCATAGGTGATTAAGTTGGCAGCAACTATTGTACTCGACGCGGTCGGGAAATTCTTCGAGTCGGGCAAAGAGCGGATTGAGGTCATAAAGGACGTCACCCTCAGCGTGGACGAAGGAAGGTTCGTGTGTATCGTCGGCCCCTCTGGATGCGGCAAGACTACCCTTCTGAAATTGATGTGCGGGCTGCTGCAGCCGACGAGCGGGAAGGTGCTCGTAAATGGCAACCCGCCGGATCCGAAGAAGAATCGATTTGGCGTCATATTCCAAGAGAACTCGCTGCTGCCTTGGAAAACCGTTCTCGACAACGTGAAATTCGGCTTGGAAGTTACTGGAAGCAAGGGCAACATCGAGTCCACCGCTAGGGAGTTCATAGCCATGGTAGGGCTGAAGGGGTTTGAGGGATACTACCCTCACCAGATCTCGGGCGGCATGAAGAAGCGCGTTGCGATCGCCAGGGCAATGGCTGTGGATCCTGAAATAATACTCATGGACGAGCCGTTTGCGGATCTCGATGCCCAGACCCGGCAGATACTCCAGAAGGAGCTGCTGAGCGTCTGGTCG
Source organism: Candidatus Methanosuratincola thermotaenarum (assembly GCA_038801655.1). Taxonomy (GTDB): domain Archaea; phylum Thermoproteota; class Methanomethylicia; order Methanomethylicales; family Methanomethylicaceae; genus Methanosuratincola; species Methanosuratincola thermotaenarum. The sequence continues at coordinate 26,172 of JAULTB010000010.1, forward strand.
AAGCTGAACAAGACAGTGATATTCATAACCCACAACGTAGACGAGGCAGTCTTCCTCGGGCAGGACATAGTCGTCCTGACCAAGCGCCCTGCAAGCGTGAAGGCTCTGGTCAACGTGGGTCTGGAGTACCCGAGGGCAAGGCTGAGCCCCCCATTCATATCGTACAGGGAGAAGATCCTGAAGTACCTCCAGGAGGAGATTACCGAGCTCTAGGGTGTGTTTAATGGAGATGGGCGACTACGATCTCTACGAGGAACTGATCTCCGCAGCGATGGAGTCGAACGAGAAGTTTGCAGAGATGCTGAAGTCAATCATGAAGCGGAAGGGCATTACCGTCAGGGACCTGAGCGTCGGCTCGGGCGTCCCTGTAAGCACAATAAACAAGATGCTCTCTGAGGAGAGGGACGTCCGGCTGTCGACCTTCAGAGAAGTGATAAGGTACCTGACGTCGCAGAGCGCGGAGATCGAGGGGGGCATCACTGTTGGGATAATCGCCGCCCGCCCCGCCCTCAACGCTCTGTCGAAGCACCAGCTCCCGGTAAAAGGCAAAAAGGTCATCATTAAGGAATACCCGGCGAACAATCTAGAGGAGGCAATAATCTGCGCCATAAGGGCTGAGCGCGATAGGGTGCAGGGGCTGGTCTGCGCCTCTATTGTTGCCACCACTGTGGAGAAGTTCGTGAGGATCCCGATCGTCACAATCAAGGTCGAGGAATCGAACATAATCGAATCGCTTAACATTCTTGTCGACAAGATTATTTCGACCAAGACTTTGTGACACAAGTCATGCGAATATAACCTGTTACTATTACAAGGTTCTTAAGCGCAGATTATTACTGTGTTTAGGCAAGGCTTTAATATTCCATACATGTTTAAAATACACGCAACAAAACTGAAAGAGAGGAGTTCTATGGCGAAATATCCGGATAAAGTGGATCTGTACGACGATCGTGGCCGCGTTTTCGCCTCCAAGGTTCCCGTCGAAGCTCTGAGCCCACTGCGCAACCCAGCAATGCA
>JAULTB010000011.1:0-27118 GCA_038801655.1 Candidatus Methanosuratincola thermotaenarum
CGCAACATCGTCTCGCTACCCGAGTCGCTAAAGGAGGCTCTCGACGAAACGGAGAGGAGCGAGTTCATGAAGGAGGTCCTCGGGGAGACGGCTTTCGAGAACTACATCTCAGTGAAGAGGAAGGAATGGGACGCCTATAGGATACAAGTGACGAACTGGGAAGTCGAGAGGTACATACGCAGGCTCTGAAAGGGGATACATTCCTTCAGAAGGGACGTCTCGAAGGAGTTTTTATTAAACATATTTTTATTTAGCTAGCCCAGCTTGATCTCCAAGGCACAGTATAAAGGAAGGGCGACTCGAAGAATTATTGCTGGGGGATATCCTGAAAAGAGGTATGATTTTTTTCTACTGCCATCCTTCTTCAAATTTTCGTTGATTTTTGGAATGCGCTCCGAGCCGTTCTCAATCACTTCACGGAAGAGGCCAGAAAGGTCCCTACCGGTAGATTCTTTTTTTGGGACTGTTGTCTCGTAGACGCTCCTCCCCAAAATTTCTTCCTCGCGGTACCCGAAGAACTCGAGACCAAACCTGTTGATCCAAGTTATCCTTGCCTGGAGGTCCAACTCGCATATTATGGCGTTCACTGAATTCAATATCAACTCCAGCTTCTCCGTGTAGTCAAGCAACTGAGGAGCGATTTCTTTCAATTTAAATCAACCTAAATTTGAAAAGAGACGGGATACAAAAAGAGCGATTGGAATCTGAACACTGGATCAACATGAAATTGGTCGATCGGGTAGGCAAAAGCTGCAAGTTGGATCCCGGATAATGTTATTAATGTTACCGGGTAAATCTAATCAGGGATTATTGATGAAGAGGAGGCTTTTGGACATACTTGCATGTCCAATCTGCAAGCACCACCCGCTCGACCTACACGTCATCAGGGAATCAGATGAGATAAACGAAGGAGTGCTGGTGTGCAAAAGCTGCAACAGATGGTACCCAATAATCAATGACATACCGCATATGCTCCCGGACGATATGAGAGAACCCGAGGAGGATTTGGAGTTTCTGGAGCGATGGAAAGAAAAAATCCCGGCGGAAATTGTAGAGAAAGGTAAACCATTTAACTTGACCTTAAAAAAATAGCCAAGAAATAGGAAAGTCTGAGCGATTACTTCCTCTTGTCACACTTCTGGCACTGAAGCTCTCCGTTTGGAAGCATCGTGCCTTCCTCGCCGAACGGCGGGCGGTGGCAGATATAGTAAACGCTACCAGACGGGGTCTTATAGACTTCAAACAGCGAACATTGCGGCATTAACTTACACCTCCGGTTTAGAGCATGGCAATAAAACAATTCAAGTATATAAGAATTTCTTACCCTTTCCGGGGAGCAATGCTCAAGTATGTGCGTTGCATTAGCGATGGTGGGAGGGGGATGGTCGCTTGAAAGTCGCGGTGCTCCAGATGGCAAGCGGGGAGGACAAGAGAGCGAACTTGGAGAAGGCGGTCCGGATGGTCAGGGAGGCGGCGGTTATGGGAGCTGAGCTCGCGGTGCTCCCAGAGCTCTTCAACTTCCTTCCGCGGAGGATGGAGGGGGAAAGGTGCCTCCAGAACGCAGAGGCGGAAGACGGGGAGACGATCAAGTTGCTGCAGGAGCTCTCGGAGGAGAAAGGTATGGCGATAGTAGCGGGGAGCATAATCGAGAGAGAAGGGGAGAGGCTTTACAACACCGCCTTCGTAGTGACTGAGGGTAAGACTGTAGGGAAGTACAGGAAGAGCCACCTCTTCAACTACGGCAAGATAAACGAAGGTCAAGTCTTCGCAGCCGGGGATTCCCCTGCCGTCCTTGATCTTCTGGGGACTAAGGTCGGGATAACGATCTGCTATGATCTGAGGTTCCCGGAGCTCTTCAGGGCTGAAGCGCTGCTCGGTGCGGAGGTTATAGTCAACGTGGCGGCATTTCTTGAGGAGACGGGCAGGGCGCACTGGATGCCGCTCTTGAGGGCGAGGGCAATCGAGAACTTGGCATACGTCATTGCTGCAAACCAAGCTGGAACCGAAGAAAACAGGTTCAGGTATTATGGCCACAGCTGCATAATAGACCCTTGGGGTAGGATTGCGAGGAGAGCAGGCACAGGGGAGGGAGCAATTCTTGGGATCGTAAAACAGGAAAGGGTCAAGGCATCAAGGGAAAAAATCCCAATTTTCAGAGACTATAAGGAGTACTAAGTCCTTTTGACTGCAGATAAACCAACTTCGGGCGAGGAGGGCTCACTTCCAGCAACGGTGAAAAACAGCATGATCTTCTCTCAGGAGTGTGCGTACAACATGATCGACTCTGCGATCGACAGTTGCGCTTGCTTCAAGGATGCATACGCACTCCTGTTGAAGTATGGCGTACCTTCATGGTAGGAACTCCTGTGTATTGAGAATTAACATTGGACAAAATAAAAAAAGAAAAACGGTTTACTTTTGGGCGGATCTGAAGAAGGCACCACAGCTCGGGCATTTGAAAAGGCCAATCGTTATTGCCTTTTTACCCTTTGGGGCGAGTTTCCAGGTCTTGGTAGGCTTTGCAACCTCGGTTCCACACTTGGGGCATTTTGCCAAATGATTCTCCTCCATCGACTCCTTGGTATTCCATGGTGCATTTACCATTAAAAACGGTTATGGTGATGATCGGTCCTTGATTGATCATCAATGAGGGGCGATTTGCCGCCCATGGAGGGATCACGGGGCACGATATTGAAAGTGATTTTAATTGATTATTTAAATAATTAGATTTTGCAAGCATAAAAATTTAAAAAAATATTTAAAATTTAGATCGCTCAATCTGCTTCCAAGAGCGTCGAGAACTTGTAGTGGTGCTCTTCCTCTGCCTTAAGGATGTCCTCGAATAGCTTCTTTGTCACGAAGTCCTTCTCCGCCTCGGCGGTCTCGATTATCTTACGGTACAGCGCAATCGCGTTCTCCTCGTCTTTCTTGTCGATCTCAAGCATTTCCTTTATGCTCTTCCCGTACTTTATCTCGGAGGGTTTGGTCGTCGGTGTCCCGCCTAAGTAGTCAATGCGTTCCGCGATCTCCTCGTAGTGCTTCATCTCCTCAATTGCGATCTTCTCTAGGATCTCGGAGACCGTCTCGCTGAACATCCCACGACACATTATGTGCTGCCAAATGTACTGGATCGACACCTGTATCTCTCTGGAAGCAGCCTCGTTCAGCATATCTAAAAGTTTCTGGCTTGCCACAAAAATTCCTCCTTTTAATATAAAACTGCCCGTTTAGATAAAACTTTAGGTCATTTCATGCCCAAGCTAGATCATTTGCAGAAGCAGGTTGATAACCGCGCCCACCAGAATTGAGCCGAAGAAGAATGTTAGTAGAATGACCGAAGTCGCCTTTCTGCCTACGATCGCGATCAGTGGAGGGACCGTGGAGGCGCAGATGCCCGTACCAGCCAAGGTGAAGGCGATCGCGTGTCCGATGGGAAGTGCGCCCGCGCCCAACAGCGAAGTGCTCATCAATGGTCGGAGCAGCACGACCTCTTGTCCGTGGCACAGGTAAACGGGCAGTGCTATCACGGTAGCCACCACCAGCCCTATGTAGTCAGGCGATAATATCGTGGAGATCAAGGATGAAGGGACATACTTGGCAACGACAGTCCCCAAGAGTATACCTATGAATATAGGGCGGAGCAGAGAGATTAGAAGGTCCCAACTAGCAATCACAAAGCTCTTTTCTTGCGTCTGTTTCACCCTTCCAGAGTTGGAGCACCCGGAACATGAGTAGACCTTACCTCCTTCCCCTTTGACGCCTGCAAACCACTCGACCACGTATCCCGCAACTGCTCCAAGAGCCCCAATCGAGGCTATCCTGAGAAGGGCGTACCATACCCCTAGCTGGAAACTCAAAGGTATTACAACGGGGCTCAGCACAGGTGCAACCATGAGAAAGGCTATGACCGTCCGGATCCGGATGCGCTTAGTCTCGATCATTGCCTTGGCTATCGGGATTGCACCACAGGAGCATACAGGCAGTAAAGATGCAAAGACAATTCCCCCTAACATGCTGTCGGGCATCTTATACCTGCCAGAGTTCATCCTTGTCATTATCAGACCCCCGATGAAACATGCGGCAATTAAGTATGGGAAAAAGCTCAATGTGTATCTGTATAATATGTGGAAGAAGGAAAGATCGGGATCGAATGTCGCCGAGACAAAGTTTGTGCATATGTAATTGCAGAACAAGAATGTGTAGGCACCGGAGACTAGTAATGCGATCATAGTCCACCATTTTATCTGCCTAAGTATCGGTTCGCTGACATGGAGGCGGGGCAGCGCCCTGTTCTCCTTTACGAGGAGCTTTTTTGCGTAAGGGAAAACTATCACTGCAACGAAGAAGACGGAAAGTGAAAAGCCGACATATGTGTGGAAACTCCACGCGTCAGAGTCGACTGGCTCAAGCATCACAGGACCGCTCTCCTCGAGAAGGAGGAACTGTATAGCTAAGAGGAGCAGCAGGATCAGTGAGATGGGGATTGCGAATGATAAAAGCTTCCTCAAGCTATCACCTTCAGATCAAATGAGACGATCTTGCTCGACACCTTCTTGTCAGGGATTGTGAATGCGGTCGAAGCGGATTCTCCAGGAGCGAGCGCCTGGATATAAGCGACTTGGACGTCAAAGACGTAAAAGACAAGATCGGGACTGTAGAAAGTCGCAACTACCTTGATGTTCTGCGCCTCCTTATTTCCAGTGTTCACGACTTGGGCGCTCAGACGGTAGTATCCGTCTTGGTCGACCGCCCCTGTACCCGTGGTTTCAAAGTCCCTGTAGGGCGCGGATGAGGTAACAGAGTAGTTCACCACAGATGCATTGAACTTTCTCACGTTCTTTAGAATGTAATCGAAATCTGGGAAAGTCTTCGGCATAACTATTTTGAAAGGGGAGACCTCGCCCGGGAGGAGGATTGGCAATTCTGCGTACTGAAACATGGTTGCGGGCTGGGGCTTATCATTGTTTATGACATTGCCCTCGGAGCAGAGGAAACTTCCATTTATGAGTATTTCGCTGACTGTGGCGTTTCCGTTGTTTTTCACCTCGCCGACTATAACAAGAAGACCATCCTCGCTTATGTATCCGGTCTTTGTGACCACGAACACATCGGGGGGCTCAGTCGCCTGACCGACTATGAACCCCCATGTCCTCTCGGCGGTATTACCGGCTGCGTCCCTGACCGACAGCGCCACGGTGTGGTTCCCGTCAGAAAGGCGGGCATCGTAATAGAGTTTGCCAGAGGAATAGACGAAGTTTCTGATCCTCATGGAGTCGATCTTTAGGGATATCGAGGAGACATCCAGTCCGATATTGTCTGAAATGGATGCCGAAACCCTGACGATAGGACCGGCTACGCGCTGGCTCTCAGGGGAGACGCTGTAGATCCTTGGGGGGGTTAAGTCCACCCAGAAGGTGACCGAGTCCTCCAGAATGGTACCGTTCCCACATCTCACCTGGAGAGTGCTGCGCTGCAGCCCCTCAGGAAGTACGGCGTTGTAGTAGAATCGCTTTGACCCTCCCTCGACGGAGACCTGGAAGGTGACAGGGGTCCCGTTGAGCAGGATTCTGACATTAGATGAGTTTATCGATGTGTCGTTAAGGAGGAATGAGATCATTGCCTGATCGGAGTTTAAGATCGATGAGTTCTCAGGGGTTCTGGAGAGGACCGAGAAGTTCAAGCCCAGATCCCCGTTTGGGGAATTATCATTCGGGTAGCCTCCTGATTGAGGTGGCGAGGCTAATGAGAAGTAAAGTGCAATCATAGTTATTGCGGCGATTGCAACAATTGAGGCAGGCAGTCTCCATGGCTTCATATCTTTACCTTGAATGGTTTTAGAATAACCTATTGATATAAGAATTACGTTGTAGCCCTGAATTGCCTCCAGGCATTTGTCTTCTGTCTTTATTTGACGAGTCTCCTTCTACTAAAAGAAACTCGTCTAACTCCTTTCAGTCATCCAGCATCAGGTAGAATAACCTTCTACGTCTCAAGAGCATCCTCAAGCCCCCCTTTCCTTTGTGGGATGCAGTCTAAACTTGTATGTCAGCATCTCTATTGCTCCAAATACCTATTATTTCTGAAGAGACATGACTATGCGTAGAGAAGAAACAATCCCTCGTCTAAAGAGCCATACTGCTTCTCAGCTCATGGAACTCTTGACGAAGTATCCTTGATGTATTTTCCTTTATCCCGGCTATAATTCTGAAGGCCCATTGTTGGAGGTTCTTTGTTTCCGCACGCCCCTCCGTTTGCTAAATCCCCAGGAGCTCCCTCAGGATAACCAACGTAATCAGCGAGCCGATTGTTATCAGGACGTTGTCATCAATGGGGTTGAATTCGAAGTGTTCGACTACCGAAGCCACGATCGCGGCGATGAACCCCGCCAGACCTGCATAGAAATATCCGATCGGAATGCAGACGGCAAGCATCGCTACGTTCCCGAGCCAGTGCTTAGTTCTCCTCTTGAAGAGGGCGTTTCTCACAACCCCAGTGATCGCATCCCCGAAAGCCATGAAAGATGCTGTGATCACACCGTATATGGGATCCCCAAAGATCAGCCAGGAGAAGCCTATTGCGAAGCCCCAAGCAATAGTGAAGTTGACCTCATAGGCGTTTTCTTTCATCTGGAACCAGTATAGTATCTTGCCTCGCCTATGCGGGATGTATATGACTATCGCAATGATTGCCACAAGGATCATCGGTATTGCTATTCCGGTGAAGAAGACCGGGAAGAGCAGGGTGAGGACTCCTGCCCCAAAGATGTGGATTATCTTCCTGTTGTAGTAAACAGATATGTTGTGCTCCACATTCCTCGACTTGAGAACACCGTAGACCCACTTGGTCGAGTAGACCACTAACATCAAGTAAGCGAACATTGCAAGAGCGATGCCCAGTTCCTTCATTGGGTCAACGTTGAAAAGAACCTCGGTATGGAGGCCAATTGACATTTTTGATCAACCTGATTTTGCATCGGCAGTTGGTTTCTGATGTCTCTGAAGGTCTCCCACTAATAAGAGTTTTTGACCGACATTGGTGCTCGTCGGGTGTTCATTCCTACAAGAATCGGCAAGTCGGTCAGCAATTTACCGGCATGTATCAGGCGCCATTGGACATAAAGAAGGGGCGCCTCGCTTTCGTCTGAGGAACCAAAAGAATAATATGTAAAAACACGGTCAAATCACACAGCCCGGTGGTGTAGCGGTCAAGCATGGCGGGCTTTGGCCCCGCCGACAGGAGTTCGAATCTCCTCCGGGCTACCACAAGCATAATTCAGGTGTTTTCATGAGGGGCAAGAAGGTCGTAGTAACTGGGGGCGCCGGGTTCATTGGGTCTAATCTTGCCGAGGCGCTGAGCATAAACAACGAAGTGGTCATCGTAGACGACTTTTCAACAGGCAAGTTAGAGAACATAAAGGACCTAGTTGCGACAGGGGCTGCCAAATTGGTAAACGGCAGTGTGACCGACCTTGACGGTTTGAGGGGGGTTTTCGAGGGAACCGACTTTGTCTTTCACCTTGCAGCCATACCATCAGTGCCTGGATCCATAGTAGACCCCATAGGGGCAAACGAAGTGGGCATCAAAGGCACTCTGAATGTCCTTGTGACCGCCCGCGACTGCGGTGTAAGAAAGGTCGTTTTTGCCTCATCATCTTCGGTTTATGGGGACACCAATGAGCTCCCAAAAAGGGAGGGGGCGGAATGCAGACCCATTTCCCCATATGCGCTAACAAAGCTCGTCGGCGAGCACTATTGTAGAATATTCACAGAGCTTTATGGGCTCGAGACTGTCTCCCTCAGGTACTTCAATGTATACGGACCAAAGCAGGATCCGAATTCTGAGTATGCAGCCGTTGTGCCACGGTTCATTGTTTGCGCACTTAAGGGCAGACCGTTTCTGATACATGGAGACGGGAGCCAGACGAGAGATTTCATATTCGTCAAGGACGCGGTGATGGCGAACATAATCGCTGCAGAGTCGCCTGCCAATGGGATCTACAACATTGCGGGAGGGAAAAGAACTTCGATACTGGAACTTGCCAAGATAATTTCCGAAGCCGCGGGTTCTGAATTGAAAGCGGAATTCACGGAGCCCAGAAAAGGAGACATAAAAGACTCGTACGCGGACATTTCCAAAGCCAGGAAAGACCTTGGCTTTGAACCTTCATACCCACTCGAGAAGGGGATTGCTGAGACACTAAATTGGTATAAAACAAGTTTCCAAATGGAAAAAATGGGCTAGCAGAGATACTGAAGGCCAAAAATTCTGGGCTTGTTGGTTCGGCAAGGGCGGGGCATCTCTCATAATCATAATTTTTGGTATTGACATTGTCAATCCTAGGTGCTTTAAAAACCTCAACAATGAGGTACGTTCAATATTGTATTTTGAGTATTTTGTAGTGACTTGAGTTTTTCAGAAGGAAGCTATTGAGAAGCCGAGTGATTTGGCGATTTCCAGGGCATTTTGTTGTTTCGATTGCCAAAAACATTGTTTTTGATGCGTGTCGGGTTCCTATGACGCGAATGACCGGCTTACAAAAAGCGCCGAATTTTTTGTTAGCTTTTTTAGTAAAAAATTTCAATTTACTGCCTATTCCGCTTGGGTTTCGGTTGCCGGGCAGGACGGGTTTCTGGGGTGCTGACCACTTTTGGTCGTCTCCTGAGAACGACTATGACCAAAGCCAAGGCTAGAATGATAATGACGACCAACAATGGCACCCAGAGGGGGATTGAATACGGCGGAGGGGTGAAAGAGATCACAAAAAATCTGTCGGAGTACGGGGTTATGTTTGAGACCGAAGTCTTGAACTGGAACCCGTTGCTCCCGTTGGCAGTTTCAACCCCCAAGCAATAAACTAGGGCAGATCCTTGGGGCAGGCTGACAACTAGGTTTAAATTCCTGACGAGAAAATTGCACCACTCGGGCAGAAGCGTTTGGTTCAGGATGGTCTTTCCGCCATTGCTCTGGAAAGCGATGCTGGAAGGGACTTCGTAAAAGATTGTGAAAGATGACCTCTCTGTTGGGAGCAATCTTGACCTTAGCTGTATCGTTAGGCGGTCTCCGTTTAAAAGGTAATTCATGTAACCAATAGAGTCGTACACCTTCAGCGATGATGCGCCGGGCGGCATTTTGATTGTGACATTGTCGATCCTATCAAGATTGACATTTGTCAGCTGAATGTACTCGGTAACGGCTAAACCGTTTGATGATACGCTTAGGATCCTTTCGAGAGCGTTTATCTCAATCAATTCAAAACTGCCGTTGTAAACAATCGTGGAATTATACCTCTCGCGCGGAACCAATGTGGATTCCCCAACCAAAGCAGTCCTCCCACCTATCGAGGCAAGGGAGAGGTTCTGAGGGTAGCTCGAGAGCTGGGCACCAGAAGGGATAAGCAGAATCGTGGAAGCAGAGAGGGGCTCTTCAACAGTCGGGTACAGGTTGACGTAGGTCGTGTAAGAGCCATTAGAAACGAAAGTTGTGTAGCGGAAGATGGTCTCCAGTGTGAAAGAGGTGAGACCCCCTGTCTCTATGAGGAGGCTAAGGCTCCCGTTGGTGGCCTCCCAGGAGACCAAGACGTTCAGGGTCGAGTTGTCGGGACCGAAAGCCTCGGCTGAATAAAGCGACTGGTAATAGGGGAGCGTGAAGGATACGGTGAAGTTGTCGGAAGGGATGGATAAGCTGTAGTGATCTTTGTATATCTGGTATGATGGCTCAACGATTATTCTCCTGTCTACATTCGATCCAACCGCAAACACAGAACCGCATTGGCTAATCCCAGACAGGATCAAGACGATCAGCAGGATAGGTAAAGTGGCACCTCTGGGCAATTCGATGACCTCGCAATGTAAGATTAATTATCATACATACCCAAATATTAAGATAGGGGTTTTCACTACGGAGTGGCATCAGTATATCCCAAACGCCTCCTTGGACCTTGGGCTGATGCTCCAGATCACAGGGATTTCTAGCATTGAGGAGTTGTTCTCAGATCTGCCGGCATCAGCAATCGGTGCGGGGCTCAATGATGAACCCCTTGATGAGGCGACGGTAAAGATCCGAGTTGTTGGGGGGCTGTCAAAGAACCGCGTTTATGGCAGAAAGTGCTTCATAGGCGGGGGACCATGGTTCCACATCGTCCCCAGCGTTGTAAAGCACCTGATTTCGAGGGGCGAGTTCCTAACATCATATACGCCATACCAACCAGAGATAAGTCAAGGCATGCTCCAGACGCTTTTCGAATACCAAAGCTTGGTGTGCGAACTATATGGAATGGATGTGGCTAATTCTTCGCTTTATGACCTGTCTACAGCAATTGCGGAAGCGATCCTGCTCTCGTGCAGGGTCACAAGGAGAAAGAAAGCGCTTGTACCAGCATCGCTCCCTCGGGAGAGGCTCTCAGTGATCAGCAACTACCTTGAACCCCATGGCATCGATGCCGTGAAGATTCCATACGATAGCAGCGGCAAGCTGAAGAGGAGCGCCCTGTTTGGGAATATTGACGAGACGACAGCATCTGTTTATGTAGAAAACCCCTCTTTCTTTGGAACCATAGACACGGACATAGAAGAAGTTACAGAGGCGGCACATAGGAAAGGTTGTCTTGCTATCGTCGGGGCAGATCCGATTTCTCTGGGCATGATCAAACCTCCGGGAGAATATGGGGCAGACATAGCTGTGGGCGAAGGGCAGCCACTTGGGAGCGCACCCGGTTTTGGGGGCAACAGCCTAGGGATAATGGCATGCAGGCTGGAGAGCTCGCTAATCAGGCAGATGCCAGGCAGGATTGTGGGAATGACAAGGACGCTCGAAGGGGGCGAGAGGGGATTTGTGCTCGCGCTGTCCACTAGAGAGCAGCACATCAGGAGGGAGAAGGCTACATCGAACATATGCACCAACGAGGGATTGCTTGCGGCGGCTGCGGCGATCTACCTCTCGCTCCTTGGCAAGCAGGGACTGAGAGAACTGGCAAGGGGGATTTTTGCTAGGACAGATTATGCACTGCATGCGATGAAGAAGGCTGGATTCGCGCCACAGTTTTCCGGAATTCACTTCAGGGACTTTGCTATAGCTACAGAAGAACCCTGCAAGATCAATTCAAGGTTGGTGGGGTCAGGATTGTCTGGAGGGAGGGACTTAAGACCAGATTTCGGTCTGAGTGCGTTGCTCTTTGCGGTCACGGAGATCCACACAAAGGAGGATATCGACGGGCTGGCGATGGCTATGGAGGAGGGTGCAAATGGGGCATAGAGCATACCGCCAGCCAAGGTACGATGAGCCATTAGTATTTGAGCTTGGTAAGGAAGGCAGGCGAGGCACAAGCCTGCCCAGGTTCGATTGGGAAGGGTGCGAATTGCCTGAAAAGATCGTCAGGAGAACTTTGGATTTGCCTAGTGTTTCCGAGGTCGAGGTCGTCAGGCACTTCACGAGGCTTTCCCAGATGAATTGGGGGGTGGATCTTGGACCCTATCCGCTCGGGTCTTGCACAATGAAATACAACCCCCGCCTCAGCGAGGAGATAGCTTGTGATGATTCGGTGCAGATGATTCACCCCAGGCAGAGGGAGGAGGAGTTACAAGGAGCGCTCGAGGTAATGCACAAGCTAGAGAGGATGCTTGTTGCTCTGACAGGAATGGGTAGATTCACACTCCAGCCAGCTGCGGGGGCTCACGGGGAACTGACAGGGTGTCTGATAATCAGGAAGTGCATGAAAGAGCTTGGAAAAGATAAAAACGAAATCATAATACCCGACTCTGCACATGGCACAAACCCAGCCAGTGCAGCGATGGCAGGATTTACGGTGATTGAGGTCACTACTGGTAGCGACGGTTGCCTTGACTTGGAATCGTTGAAGGGAGCGATCTCCAGGAGGACTGCTGGTTTAATGATGACCAACCCGAATACGCTCGGCATATTTGAGAATGATGTTATCGAGATCTCAAAGATCGTGCATGAGGCGGGAGGTTTGATGTACTACGACGGGGCAAACCTCCAAGGGATCCTAGGGAGGGCAAGACCTGGTGACATGGGGTTCGATATTGTGCATCTCAATCTACACAAGACCTTCTCGACGCCGCATGGTGGAGGCGGGCCCGGGGCAGGACCTGTGGGCGTGAAAGGGGATCTTGAAGAGTACTTGCCTGTGCCGCTAGTTGTCGAAGATGGAGGGGCATATAGGCTTGAGTGGGAAAGACCCAGGAGCATAGGCATGGTCAGGGGGGGTTATGGGACGTTCCCAGCACTGGTCAAGGCGTATGCTTACTTGCTCTCGATAGGCGCCAAAGGGACTAGGATGGTAAGCGGGATTGCAACCCTAAACACCAACTACTTTTTGAAGAGAGCCCTTGAAATAAGGGGGTTTACGCTGCCGTTTCAAGGGCGAGCCAGGAAGCACGAGGTTGTGCTGAGCGCAAAGGTATTGAAGGATAATACTGGCGTTACGGCAATGGACGTATCAAAGGCTCTACTCGACAGGGGGCTCCATCCGCCTACAGTATATTTTCCCCAGATCGTTGAGGAGGCGCTTATGTTTGAGTTCACCGAGACCGAAACCAAAGAAAACATAGACAAATACATCGAAGCCCTTAAAGAGATCTCCAAGATGGCTTATTCTAAACCAGAGATCATAAAGCGGGCCCCACACAACACAGCGGTTAAAAGGCTGGATGAAGTTTGGGCCAACCACCCAAGGACGATGACCCTGAGCCGTAGGATGTATCTTAGGAGAGGGGATCAGGGAGCGGGATAGTTGAGGGATTTCAGGACTAGATCCACATAACCGCTCACGTTCAGAAGGTCATCGGCAGCAAGATGACCGAATTCGAAGAGCAGGTCAGGCATTAGCCCTGTAACCACTATTATGCTGATCATTATCCCGATCGAGAGGATCACAGGAATAGACGGGTGGCAGTTGACTCTCCTCTTTTCACCGGAGTAGATTACCGCCAGCAGTCGGATCTGAGCAATGGACTCGAAGACTATCGAAATGACCATGGGCAGTACCAGGTATTGATATATGCCGCCCGCGTTTAGAACAGAGAGGAGCAGGAGGAGTTTGCTCCAGAACATGCTCAGGGGCGGGAAGCCGATCGCAGCCAGCGTCCCTATTGTATAGAGAAGCGACGTACCTGGCAGGGCCTTGGATATTCCGCGAAGCGCCCCGATCTCCCTAGACCCAGTGGCATGAATGAAGACGCCGGCGATCATGAAGAGGGAGGCCTTCACGAATGCGTGGTTTATGATGTGGAGGTAGGCTGCGGAAACCCCTATAGATGTTCCGATGCCCAAGCCTATGGTTATGAGGCCGAGGTTGGTTATCGTTGAATAGGCGATCAGCCGCTTGATGTCAGATTGGACTAGCATAAACGATGCCCCTATAAGGGAGGAGACAACCCCAAGAATGACTAGCAGCTGGAGCCCAACTGCGCCGCCCGGATGCGAACCGGCTGCGAACCCGTCGAATAGTATTCTTGCGAGCACAGCTATGTTGACCTGTACCAAGAGACCAGAGAGTATTGCGCTTATGGAGCTGGGGGCCATGCTGTGGGCATCTGGGAGCCAGAAATGCTGCGGGACGATGGCTGCACCTATTGCGAAGGACCAGACGACCAGCGCGATGATCACCGGCAACGCAGACTGGTCAGCAAAAATTCCACCCGAGAATGGTGAAACATAACCTCCAAGCTTCGCGGATATCTCGGCAATCGTCATGCTCCCGAACATTCCGAATATCATTGCGGTGGAGAGGTAGTATATCGAGATCGCGAGTATGTCGTATATCCCGTATTTTATCCCAGCCTCCACGGAAGCCTTTACCTCCTTTCTGAAAGGGACGAGGAGGATCGCGGAGAGCCCCATCAGCTCGAGCATGACGAATATGTGGAACATGTCGCCTGAGAATAGCAGCCCGTACATCCCGGCTTGCATAAGGAACCTGAGCGAATAGTACCACTTTACGTCCCGGTCCCTTTCCAAGTACCTCACAGAGTATACCATGGTTGCAAAGAATATCACGGAGACCACTAGCGAAAGCGGCACTGAAAAACGGTCTACTACATAAGGGATCCCCACGGGGGGAGGCCACCCTCCCATGTAGTAGACATAAGGACCATCAAGCAAGTAGACGTTTACGAGGGTGAGAGATGATAGAAGCATCGTGACCGCGGTCAATGCGCCGGAAAGCAGCTCGACTGCGCGCCTGCCCACGATCATTCCAAGCAGCACACATAGGAAGGAGCCCAGCAGGCAGAGCAACATGGCCAGGATCGGCGCTTGGATGAGCAGAGGGTTCATCCTCTCAGCTCCTTAATCTTCTTTGTCTCGATCGTGCCGTAGTGCTTGTAAGTGTAAATTATTAGGGCAGTAAGGGTTGCGACCTCGGCCAGACCGATTACAACAGCTGTGACGACGAAGTAGTGAGCCAACGGATCGACGGCTATTGAGGCAAATTCAGACGGATCCATTCCCGGAGGGATAATTGGGGGGATCGCATTCCCAAGCCTATACCCCTGGATGATGAACAAGAGGTTCACGGCATCCGTCAATAGGAAGATGGCAAGCATCTTCTTGAAGAGGTTGGACTTGAAGAGGGCAGCATAGATGCATATCGAAGCCATTATTGCGACCAAGATGTAGGGCAACTGCCCGATTGTTGCGAACATAGATCATCAATCCTCCTTCTCTTTCATCGTCAGGAGCAGGAACATGATTGTGAACCCCATGCCCACGTGGACCATCTCGCCCAGCTGGATCGGTATTATCAGCCCCCCCGAGAGGCTCACAAGACCGAGGAAAGCAGGGTAACCGAATGGGGCCCAGGACTTAGGAAGGTTCTGCAGTGCATAAGCGACCGATCCGGAAACCAAGGAGTAAACCACAGGGAATATTGTCAGACCTGCGATCAGTGCGAGCCCGGCAATCTTTGCGAGGTGCGCCTTTTCCAAGTCCATTTTCATCTCGGGCAGGAAGCCCCTCGAGAGGGATACGATTATGGCGATGTAGGCTATAGCCATTATGGATCCGCCCTGGAACCCGCCTCCTGGGGTCTTGATGCTGAAGATTGTAATCGCAAATGCAGAAGTAATAATGAAGACAAAGACAAGCCGTGCAGTCGATCTCACTATGACTGTCATGCCGCCCGTTTTTCTCAGTTTCGCATGCCCTTCAAAGAACATGGCTACCGCAGCTATCCCCACGTAAAAGACCATCGTCTCGTAGAGCGTGTCGTACCCGCGGTAGTCCCAGAGCAGCCCGGTCACGGCGTTTGGTGAGGCGGACCACCAGCTCTGGTTCTCAAAGTTGTAAGTGTTGAACAGGTAAAACTCCCCCAGTGGTCTCACGAAGCCAATTTCAGGGTAGCCCAAGAAGGCGTAGGCAAGTATAGAGCTCATCAGAACAATGAACAAGACTCCGAAGATCGACTCTCCCCGACCTTTCATTCCTCTCTCCTCCCTATCTTTCTAAGACCAACGATGAAGAACGCTGTGGAAATGCCCACGCCAGCGGCAACCTGAACCAAGGCGATGTCTGGGGCGAGCAGCAGGTAGAAAACAGTAGCAACGAGGACGCCTTCAGCTCCAGCCAATACTATTGCCAGGAGGAGGTCTTTGGTGTGGACTATAGCAGCCGTAAGAACTACGCAGAAAGCAAGCAGCAAGTCTATGACCAGTTCGATCATCTCGACCATCTTCCATCCTCCTCCAGGTGGTCGTGCTCTAGGGGCTCGCGGGGTATTCGCATCCGGGCTGCGGATCTAGCTATCGCGTGCGAGGAAACCGGCGCTGTTAGGAAGATGAAGGCGGCTGTCCCAAGTGCACCGAGTGACGTGACTATGCCGTTTTGACCGTGGATCCCGTAGGACAGGAACGCCACACCTATGAGCGGCACAACCGATCCGCCTATTACAGAGACTGTGGCAGCATGTATTCTCACAAAGTAGGATGGGAACCTGAGTAAACCGATCGCGCCGATGATGCTTAGGGCACCTCCAAGTACTACTAGAAAGGCCCCTATCACAAGAAAGATCTCAGTCACCAATCTGCTCACCTTCCATGTACCTTGCAACATACAACGCACCGATGAAGAACCATAGAGCCAAGGAAAAACTGATGACTATCAAGTAAGGAGAGCCCGAGATCACTGCAATTATGCCCATCACCACTGTTAGTCCGTACGAGATCACATCCAAGGCAAGCATCCTGTCCGGGATCGTGGGTCCAACGACCATCCGGTACATTGACAGAGTAATCGATATTATGAACATCCCTAAAGAGAAAACAAGGATCATGTCTATCATAGGAAGCGCCTCACCAGCTCCTCAAACCCCTTGATTATGTTATCGTAACAGAAACCCTCCTCGACAGAAGGGGCATTAATCCAGTGGACATAGAAGCATCCCTTTTTCTCATCCACATCTACAACAACGGTACCTGGCGTGTTGGTTATGGAGTTGCCTACCGCCGTAACTCCATATTCACTCTTCAGAGAATAAGGCACGCGGACGATCGACGGGTGCAGATCCATAGTGAACACTCTCTTGATCACGTCCCAGTGGGCAATAGGTTCGTAGTAGAACCAATATAATGCCAAATACCGCAGAGCGTTCAACCACCTATTAGGGTCCAGGACTTTCTTCTCGTCCGAGACTATGAGGTTTCGGGTGATTATGCCGACTATCCCCGCAATAATCAGCCCGATTATTAGTTCGTCAGTACCTAGACTTCCCACAAGAGAGAGGTAAACTAAAAATGAGACAAAGGCGGTGAACAAAACTTTTACAAGCACTTTCTCAGCCCCCCAGAGGAACCAAAACCAGCCAAGGCAGGAAGAAGAATGCCAAGGAGAGGATCAGCATGGCTGCGATTGGGATCAGCATAGACACTTCAGCCTTTTCCAGATTCAGATCTTCCCTGGCAGGTCCAAACATCGACTTGCGGATCGCCTCAGCCCCATAGGCAACGGTAAGAATCGAGGAGGATGCCGCGCCAGCCACTATTACCAAATAAGTTGGGTCCCCCGCACCCAGAAAAGCACCGGTGAAGATCATCAACTTGGAATTAAAGCCTGAAAAAGGGGGGAAGCCCGCAAGCCCGAGGAAGCCGGAAGCCAGGAAGAATGCGACCATAGGGGTCTTTGCAGCAAGACCCCCCATCATGCCTATGCGCCTAATCCCGTGGAGCTGCATCATAAGGACGCCTGCGGTCATGAATAGGACCGCCTTCAGGAACGCATGAGTAAGGTAGTGGTAGACCACTCCTACGGATCCCACATAAGTTATGGAGGCGATCCCCAAAAGCATGTAACCCATATGACTTATGCTTGAGTATGCCAAAAGCCTTTTTATGTCGTCCTCGCCCAGCGCTACGATCCCGCCATATGTGATCGTCACCAGCGCCCACAAGGCAATCCAAATCGAGAGGTTGGCAACCGCGGGCAATGCCATCCTCAAGATGCCGTATGCACCAATGCCTATCGTGACAGGGCTCAGCAGGGCACTTATCGGGGTTGGGGCCTCGGCATGCGCCAGGGGCAGCCATGTGTGGAGCCCGAATACAGCCATTTTGACGCAAAAACCCAACAAGAGGAGGTAGGAGGCACCTGAGAGATCCTGATATGATGCGATCGAAATGAAGCCGCTCTCCATGTAGTGGAGAACAAAGCCGATCAGAACGAGCATTCCACTTATGTGGGTCCAAATGAAATAAACAAGAGCGACCCGCTCTTTGTCGCCGTATCCGAACATGTGTATCAGTAGCCAGGTGCTGATAAGTATGATTTCGTAAAAGATGTAGAACTGGATCACGTTGGTCGAAATGACTGTCCCCACCATTCCCAGATAGAATGCCAAGTAAACCGCGTAGAACCTTGAAAAAGCCCTACTCTTCTCCTGTCCCTCGATCCCCAGCTCAGAGATCCGGTGGTCCATGTACTTAACGGAGTACAGGCAGACTGCTGCCGAGACGGCAGAAATCGAAAGCACGTATATCAGGCTTATCCCATCGATCGAGAGGTTGAAATTTATGTCCAGTCCCAGGTAGTTTGCCCATCCGATCTCGGAAAAGGCCCTCTCGCCGTTGAGCAAAAGCGGGTAAAGAGAGATCGTTTGGACGAAGCCGACCAGAGGCGCTATCGCAGCGGCATAGCCGACCTTTTCTTTTAGACGGGAACCTGCAAAGTAGATCATTGGGATCAGAGACAGCGGAATGAGGACAAAGTAAAAGAGAGTCATAGTGAGTTCACCAATAGCAAAAATCCGATCAATAAGAGCAGGAGTGCGCCCGCTATGCTCAAGTACCGGTTAAGGTCCCCCGAGTGTACTCTGCTCAGGCTCCTGGCGAACTCCAAGGTAGTGTGGGCTAGAGCTTGGCTGGATTTGTCTAGAAAGCCCTCGAAGGAGCATGCACCTCTTGACATGGTTTTGACTGCCCCCGCTGCGCCATGGTACAGGCGGTCGACCGGGCGCTCCATCAGGGACTCCCTTAACCCGGCGATGAACCGAGCAGACCCAATCGCTACACGCTGTCTCCGGAAATACATCAAATAAGCAGTTCCTAGACCCGTTAGTAGTGCGAAGGCGCTAAGAAAGAGCGCAGCGTATGCACCGGAACTGATGGATTCCACAAGACCCAGGGCGTGGGACAAGGATTCGCTTATAAAGTGCTCTATAGACTGACCGAAGAACCCTAGGAACAAGGTCAGTCCAGAAAGCATCAGGGCCGGAGTTGCCAAGAGCCATGCTTCTTTTTCGTGCACCTCCTTCCTCGCCGGTGCCACAAAGGTGTACCATAGCAAACGAACAGAGTAGAAGCAAGTCATCGCAGAAGACACGGCAAGAATGATGGCAGCCATCGCATTCACAGGATACACAGCCGCCAAGATTGCATCCTTGCTCCAGAACCCCATTAGCGGGGGGATTGCACAGAGACTCAGGGCAGAAATCAACATCGCCACAAACGTCTTTGGCGCCTTTTTGATCAGGGATCCCATCTCATTGATGTAGATAGTGTGCGAGACGTGTATGGCAGATCCTGCACCGAGGAATAGCGAGGCCTTGAAGATCGAATGTGAGAATATGTGGAAGATAGCAGCGGAAAGTCCAAGTAGAGGGTCCCCTGAGATCCCCGCTATCCCTAGCGCTACAAACATGAAACCGAGCTGCGAGATCGTCGAATATGCTAGAACTTTCTTCATCTCTAATGCAAACATGCCGTACAAGGATCCGATCAGGGCGGTCAAGAGTCCGGCAGTGGCTGCCACCAGGAAGAAGGAAGTCGAAGCGACAGGGCTAATTAGCGACAGCGAGTAGAATATAGGGGAAACCCTAGCCACAAGGTACACCCCGGCCTTTACCATCGTTGCAGAGTGCAACAATGCGCTGACAGGCGTAGGGCCAGACATCGCCTCAGGGAGCCATTCATTGAATGGGAATTGGGCGGACTTGCCCAGAGGCCCCATGACTAAAAGTAGCGAGGCGGCTAGAATGTACGATGTATTGACCTCCTTTGTTGATGTCAGCGTTTGGATCTCAAGGTAGTTGAAGGTCCCGTAGATCGAGAAGATCATCATTATGCCCACGAGCATCAGAGAATCGGCCAACCCAGTGGTGAGCAGAGCCTTCTCCCCGCAGATAGAGGGCCTCTCAAAGGGGGCAACCCCTTCCGGACCGCCTAGCCAACGCTCTTTCTGATCCCTGTAGTAGTGACCGATCAGGAAGTAGCTGCTTAGACCCACCCCCTCCCATCCCAGGAAGCTCATTATGAAGTTATCTGAGAAGACGAGCAAGAGCATACTCGACTCGAAGCACGACATCAAGAACCAGAAACGTGAAGGGCCCTCTTCGTTTCGCATGTATTCGATAGAGTATATGAAAACTGCAACCGAGATGAGAGAAACAATAAAACCCATCAGTACACTAATTGGGTCTACTATCAGTCCGAAACTGACCTTGGCACCCTGGATCCCCCACCAATCGAAACCCTGCACATGTTCAACTGCACCTTCGATGGCTGGCAATGTAAATGAACCTATTATCAGGAACGAGATGGTCGAGGACAGGGCAACCGCGTAGCCAGAACGTCTTCCGAAAGGAAAGCAGATTGTGCCAACGATGCATGGCAGCACGATAGAAGCCCACAAAAGCGGCTGTTCCATCCGGACCACCTACCCTGATTTCACTAGTAACGGTTGAGAGGGATATGAGATACAATTTGTCCGATACTCCAAATAAGAGCTGCCACTGAAAGGGGCGTTCTTGGCGTCAGATCTTCTGCTAGAAGGGCATAATCCAGGATTTTTAAGCCTCCCTAGAATCTGAAGATCATTGATGTTCTTATTCATGTTATAAAGTTTTTCATACTTTAATTTTAATTAAATAATTATATAAAACACTTATTCCCTTAAAAATGAAATGGGATTGCCATGAGCGAAGACGCGACCTCTGTTTAATGTATTTATACTACGGCAGGCAAATGAAATCAGGGATAGCAATGGGAAAAGAGATAGAGTCAAAGGTCATTGATGCCCTCAAGAACGTCATGGATCCTGAGACAGGCATGAGCATGGTGGACATGCAGCTTATTGACAATGTAGAGGAGACTGACGGCGTGGTCAAGCTTGAGTTTGTCCCTTCCAGCCCTATGTGCCCAATAGCGTTCTACCTAGCTCAGGAGATAAAGAAGGCAGTTTTGAGCGTGCCTGGCGTAAAGAAAGCTAATATAAGATGCAAAGGGCACATAATGGAGGAGCAGATAAACAAAGCAGTCAACGAGGAACAGGCATAATGGGAACGGTGTGTGTCAGACTTTTTGCTAATTTAAGAGAGAGGGCGGGAAGGGATAGAGCGATTCTCGAGTTCAGCGATAGACCAAGCGTCAAAGAGGTCTTGGAAAAGGTCTTGGTGGAGATCCCTAGCCTCGAGGGGACGGTTTTCAAGAACGGGAAGTTTGATGAAAGCTACAAAGTCATGTCTGGAAAGGAGATCGTGTCCCCTGTAGATTTCGGAAAAAAGCTTTCTGACGGGACGGTGGCCATATTGCCACCGGTCAGCGGCGGATGATTTTTCCTACGAGACTGAACGGCGTGCAGCCTGTTATTTCCAGATTATGCCTGGAACCCAATGCAAGGCAGTCTGCACCTCTCAAAAGCACGGGCTTGTACTCATCTGTCCTCGCAATTGCCCCTATGTTTTTGCGCGAAGCAAGTATTGTTGCCTCAACCTCCCTACCGATCCATTCCTTGTTTCTGCTTGTCTGGATCTCGATCTTTTTTCTGGCAAGTATTCGGCTGCGGGCCTTTTTGACCGGCTCGGGGACCTGCTCTAACAAGGAAGCTGGCGTATGGGGGCGGGGGGTGAAACGTGAGATGTGGATCTTGTCTGGAGTGACCGCTTCGATCACTTCACAGGTATCTTTGAAGTCGTCTTCGGTTTCGCCAGGATATCCAACTATTATGTCAGTGGCGAGGGTCATCTCTGGGAATCGGCTTCGCATGCGCTTCACAGCCTCAAGGTACATGCCAACGGTGTGACCCCTGCGCATGAGGGACAGAACTTGGTCGCTACCGCTCTGCAAAGGCATGTGCGCAAACTTGTAGATTTTTTTGGAGGCGTAGCAATCGATGAGCTCATCGAAAAAATCCAATACTGAAGAAAGTTTAAACATGCCCACCCTGATCCTGAAGTCGTAAGGCAATGCGGTAACGAGCCTCAGCAGGGATGTCAAGGAATAGCCGATGTCCAAGCCGTAGGCTCCTGCATCCTGCGCAGCCAGCCTAATCTCCAACGCCCCAGAGGAGGCGGCAGACTCGACGATACGGAGTATAACCTCAGGCGGAGTGCTTGAGAGTCTGCCCCTGGCCAATCTCGCTATGCAGTAGGAGCACTCTCCAATGCACCCCCTGGAGATCGGGACGGTGTGAACTACCCCTCTTTTGAAGGGGGCAGGTGCCGGGTAAGATCCGCCCTTTTTAACGGAAGTGACCCTATCACGCAACGCCCGAACCAGATCGTGGAGATTGTTAAGGGTCACTATGGATATTTCTGGATAGGCGAATCTGAGCAGACCAGGTTGGGCTGCAGCCATGCACCCAGTCACGACTACCCCCTTATTCCTGACTGACGAGATGTACTGCAACACCTTGCTTTCAGTCTCCTCCCGGACAGTGCATGTATTGACTACAATGGCATCTGCATCCTCCTCGGAGTCTGCGATTCCGATCGAGCTGCAGTTTAGCAGTTCAGCGATCACTTCGGAGTCTGCTCTGTTGAGCTCGCATCCGAATGTCTTTACGAATACACGCAAAGAGCATTCCCCAGAAGTCAACCATAAATACGCCTGATAAGCCTGGTGCAAACAGTCTTTGCGGCGGTGGCGACTGAAGTTCGCCTTCCTGAAGGGGCGGTCTTTCCAATAGAGATCGATGACAACACTGATGCCATATCGCAAGAAGGCGAGTCGACAACCGTAAAGGCATCTCCCACAGCCTCAGCCAAGTGGGCGTCGCTTCCTGCTACCATCGGCAACGAGTTCCTCAAGGCAAAATCCTTGGCTCTAGAGTTGTACCTGTTCAAAGTGGAGGCGTTAAGGGTCTCTATGAGCGGGGAATATGGGATCAGGAAGGTAGCCTCTGAAAATCCGATTCCGTGGCTCAGAGGATCCATCGGGTGCGGGATTATAAAAGTGGATCCGTCCTGGCGGGCAGATTCTGCCACAGCTCTCAGTGGTAGGTTCCCAAACTCACGCTTTGGGTTAAGGACTATAAGGTGACCCTCAGGTGTACTTAGCTCTACTCCAGGTAACACCAGAATTCCTAGTTCGCAAGAGAGATTCAAGGCATCTGACTCGGATAGCATGAGATCATGGTCAGTTATTGCAAAACCATCCAGACCCTTTCTTTTCGCAGCCTCTGCAATCTCCCTTATGCAGGAGCAGCCGTCATGGGATCGGTCGGTGTGGACGTGGAGATCAATCTTCAGCAGCAACGCGAATCCCTGTCATCTAACTTGTGAGCCCGGGGGGACGACCTTGTCAGGGCTCAAGAGAGCCACCTTATCTCCCCCATCCGCAGCAAGTATCATGACTTCTGATTTGAAACCGAAGAGCGTTGTGGGCTGCACATTCATCAACACCGCAACTCGCTTGTGAAGGAGCTCGTCTGGCGCACAATACTTGGCGATTCCTGCTACGCAGGATCGGATCCCGAATTCGCCCAGGTCTATCTCCAAGTGCAGCAGGTCCCTGGATCCCTTAATCCTCTCAGCGGCTATGATCTCGCCAATTCCTATCTTGGACTTCTTGAATTCATCTATAGAGATCCTTTCGCCGACGTCTTTGCGTGGAAGAAGCGTTTCCCTAATCTTTTGGAGATCCTGTGGAGCAATCTTCTTGAAGAGGGGCGAAGGCTTCCCTATCTTATGGCCTTGAGGCAAGGGCGATACGGCTTCGTCCCATGGCAGGCGCTCGATGTCCGTTGTGAGGCCCAGCATCTCCCAAACCCTCCTGGACGTCGACGGCAAGAACGGGAAGATCATGCTACCGATTGCCTTGACGACTTGTGCCGAGGTATATAGTGCCGCAGCGGCTCGCTCTGGGGAGGACCTGATTGTTGCCCAAGGTGCGGAGTCGTTCAGATACTTATTACCCTCCCTTGCGAGACCCATAATTGAGAGGAGGGCATCCCTGAACCGCTTTTCCTCGATAAGCGAGGCGGTCTCTGCAACCGTCTTTCTAATCAGTTCCAACATCCTCTCATCGCGTTCGTTGAGCCTGGCCTCAGGAACCGCTGATCCGAAGAATCGCTCAATGAAGGTCAGCGTCCTGTGCACGAAATTGCCGAGGACGTCGGCGAGCTCGTCGTTATAGCGTTTCACAAAATCGTCGATAGAAAAGTCTGCATCCCTGTCCAAGGGGGCGACTGAGATGAGGTAGTAGCGCATTGGGTCGGCGTCGAATGCCCTCAGGTAGTTTTCAATGCTGATGTACCACCCCCGACTCTTCGACATCTTCTTTCCCTCGAGGGTCAGGTACTCGCCGGCTACGATCGCCTCCGGGATGTTGAACTCGCCAGTCCCCATGAGCATTGCAGGCCAGAATATTGCATGGTGGTAGATGATATCTTTGCCTATGAAGTGAATTATCCTCCCGTCGCCCTGCCAGTACCGCCTCCACATGTCTTGGGCTTCCACCCCCCTATTCATGAAGCAGGCCCTCGTGGACGAGATGTACCCTATAGGCGCATCAAACCAGACGTAGACAACTTTCCCTTGCCCGCCCTCAGCAGGTATCGGGACGCCCCAAGACATGTCCCTGGTGATGTCCCAGTCATGCAGACCCTCATTTATCCACTGGAGCGCGTATTTCTTCACATTTTCCGGGATCTTGCTGTTCCCCTCCAGCCATTTCTTAAGACGCTCTTCGAATGCGGTAAGCCTAAAGAACCAGTGCTTTGTCTTTGACGGCTCCGGCTTGGTCCCGCATATCGCGCACTTTGGGTCCTTGAGCTCGTTAATCCTCAGGTACCTGCCGCACGAATCGCAGGAATCTCCTCTAGCCCCCTCGTATCCGCAGAAGGGGCAGACACCTTCCACATAACGGTCAGGGAGGTATTTGTCGCATTTAGGGCATCGGAGCAGGTCAATCTCCTGATCGTAGATATACCTCTTCTCAAGCATGGTCCTGAAGAAGTGCTGTGTCATCTCGTAATGGATGCCCTCGGTTGTGCGCGAGAAGTGATCGAAGCTGCAGCCCATCCTCTCAAGGTCGCCCTTAATCAACGGGAAGTACCGGTCAGTGATCTCCTTTGGGTGTACATGCTCTTTTTCTGCGCGAAGAGCAATTGGCGTGCCGTGCTCGTCTGTGGCACAGATGAATATGACATCCTCGCCCTTTCTCCTCAAATATCTGACGAAAACGTCAGGCGGAAGGTAAGTTGATCGGAGGTGCCCCAAATGCAAGCGATCGTTGCTGTAGGGCAGGGCAGAGGTGACGACTATAGGTGCCATAACTATCACTCTTTTAAGCAATATATCCAATTTCGCTTATAATTTAATATATCTAGAGTCTTGATGAGGGGAGGGGGCAGGATTCAGACCCGGTGCGACGGTGCCCAGCATATTTTTCTTAGTCTGTACTATAAGGATTTATAGCGGTTGCATGTTTCCATATTTGAGTGGTAGCGATGTCTTACGATTATGAGACCCTACTCCAGAGGGGTTTCTCAAAGATACCCGAGAAGGTCTTCAAGTCCACAAAGTACGAAACCCCTAAGGCAGATGTAGCGGTAATAGGATCAAAGACTGTCATAAACAATTTCAAAGAGATAGCCTCGAGGCTAAACAGGACGCCTAACCATGTGCTCAAGTTCATAGTTAGAGAGCTTGCGACTTCCGGGACGATGGAGGACGCTAGGGCATCACTGAATGGCAAGTTCTCAAAAGAGGTCATTGACGACCTGATAGTCAGGTATATCAAGGCATATGTTCTTTGCAGCTCTTGCAACAAGCCAGACACGAAATTGGTAAAGGAGGACAGGCTGACATTCATTGTTTGTGAAGTCTGCGGTGCAAAGAACCCAGCCAAGACACTGATTTGAGGGTACCCAATGAAAGAAGAAAAGCTCATTGTGAAGGTGTGGGCCGTTCGCGAAGGAGAATTTATGGTAGCAGTTTGTGATCCTCAACTCCTTGGGAAGAAGTTCTCTGAAGGCCGGCTGCTCCTTGACGTGAATGAGGCGTTCTACAAAGGCGAACTCATTTCGGCGGAGGCCGCCATAGATTACCTAAGGAAGGCAACGGTTGCGAACTTAGTTGGCGAATTTGCTGTACGGTGCGGGAAGGAAGCAGGACTTATACATGAAGATGGCATAATGACTGTGAATGGCATACCCCACGCTCAATTCGTTCTTATATGAGGGGCGCTTCGATGGGGCGCTTTTGTGCCAAATGTGGATCTGAGTCAGGCATCTATATCCGAGGGCTTTGCGCCGAATGCTACTGGAAAGAAGTGGACATGGAGATGCCTTCGGACTTGGCTGTGACCATGTGCCCGGAATGCCAATCTTACCTCCAGGGTAAGAGGTGGGTTGAGAGGGATGAGATTGCCGACAACGATTCGAAAGCGGTTGCCGCAGCCGAGATCGAGCTGCTGAGGATTAATAAATTGCCAGAAGGGGTAACCTTGGAAGGGACGAGCGGGGAGATTCTCGACAGAGACGGCAACGGTATGCCTAAGGCAATGATGCTGAACCTGAGGCTCAAAGAGAGGGGCACGGATTCAGAGCACATGACCTCAGTGCTAGTTTCGATCGATTATGCAACTTGCGGAACCTGTGCCCGGTACGCAAGGAAGGAGCATGAGGCGGTCGTGCAGATCAGGGCGGACGGAAGAGATCTGGACGCTGAGGACCAGCATCATGTGGAGCGGGCGATTGAAGATATTTGCAAAAGAGGGGCGGGTAAAAAAAGGGGGGGAATAGTCGAGGTTAAGGAAAAGGAGGGGGGTTACGACATGAAATTCGCTACGCTGACGACCGCCAGGATTTTCGCAAAAAGGCTCCACGAGGATTACGGTGCAACCGTTCAGGAGAGCCCCAAACTGGTTGGCGTGGACAGGAGGACAGGAGGAAGGGTCTACAAGAACACGATCAGCATCAAGATGCCGAAGCTCAGGGCAGGGGACATCGTATCGCTCCGGAATAATGTGTACTTGCTAACCGGGTTTGACCGCGGCAGGGCAGTAATAAAAGACATGAGAAACAGAGCGCATAGAACCCTTGGTTTGGACGAATATGCCACTCTTGAGAAACTAGAAGGTGACGAAGTCAGGAGGGTCAGGCTGGACGGGAGGACGAGCACCCACGCGGATTTTTATGACTTGAAGGAATCCAGCTTCATTGAGGTGCCCCCGGAGGCGGTGCCGCCCGATATGAAGATCGGGGAGGAGGGCTTGTTGATAAGGCACTCCGGCAAGGAGGCGGTTTACAGGATTTCGAAGATCGAAAGCCAACATAGAGGCTGAGCCCCTTCTTTTCTATTTTTTATTCCCCGAGAGGATGATTTATGGCGGGCCCGTCGGGATTTGAACCCGAGACCAACGGGTTTCTTCGGTCTCTTAAAAGCCCGCTGCTC
>JAULTB010000063.1:0-4308 GCA_038801655.1 Candidatus Methanosuratincola thermotaenarum
ATTCGTCAAGATCAACCCGATAAGCTACGCCACCGATATTGGCAGGCAGATGCTTCTGGGGGCTGGGGGCATGGGCACGCTTGCGTTCGACTTTGCCTACCTTACTGCCTTCGCTGCAGTGTTCTCGATCGTGGGGATCGTGCTCTCCTGGAAATTCCTCACCAAGTGACCACGCTTTAGCGCCTCCGGCTGATCCTCCTTCAACTTCATTTTTTTACAAACAGCCTCTGGAGCTCTGCCACACTCGGGATTACTGCGTCTGGACTTATGCGGCTCTTCTCCAGGTCTTCCGCCTTTGTAGAACCTGAAAGGACGAGCACCCCTGTGATGCCCGCCCGCCGTGCGGCCGTCATGTCTATCTCGAGTGTATCCCCAACCATAACCACTTCAGAGTTCTTCAAGCCCATCGCCTTCAGGGCCATATTCATTATCCTCTTGGACGGCTTGCCTATGACCAGAGGCCTAAGCCCGGTCGCGGTCGCCACCGCCTCCACTATAGACCCTGCTCCGGGGACGTACCCGCCATCGAGCGGCAGTCTCGGATCCATGTTTGTCGCTATGAACCTTGCCCCTTTCTGGATGGCGTGGCAGGCAGCTGCCAGCTTCTCGTACGTCAAGTGCATATCCAGTCCGCACACCACGTACTGGGCTCTCCTCGCCTCGCCTGTGCTGAGCACCTTAAACCCCCATCCCTCGAGGGCCTGGATCAGCCCCTGCTCGCCTAGTACAAAGCATTCTCCGGTTCCAAAGCGCTTCAAATACATCGCTGTAGCCACAGATGAGGTTAGGACTTCGCCCTCCCCGACTTCGATTCCCATACCTGTAAGCTTATCGGCGTACTCCTGGGGAGTCCTTGTCGAGTTGTTGGTCAAAAAGAGGATCTTCTTCCCCTCTTTCCTGAGCAAGCCTATAGTCTCGCTCGCGCCTTCTATGGGTCGGTTGCCTAGGTAAATGCAGCCGTCGAGGTCGAATATGAATCCCTTCTTGTTCCTGAGCAGTTCCGAGAGCATGATCATCTGTTTTCGATACCATGTATTTATCCCTCCCCCAGAATAGCTTATTAATTGTTTCAATATTTTTAATAATATTTATTATATGAACGCCAAAAATTTAATAAGACCCCGTTGGGAGTGTTGATCGGTGACTGCAAGTGAACTCGCGGCAGGCCATCTTCCTGTTAGCAGTGGCGGGGGCATTGGCAGTCGCTCTAGCAACCATTTATGTTCTCGGTCTTCAGCAATACCCGCTGCAAGACGGGAGGGTCAATGTGGTCGCCACGTTCTACCCGCTAGCTTACATGGCCCAGGAGATAGGCGGCGACCATGTCTCGGTCAGGGTGCTCATCCCATACAACGCCGAGGTGCATTCCTGGCAGCCGTCCGTTGCCGACATGATGGCACTTACAAATGCCGACTTGATAGTCCTGAACGGGGCTGGGCTGGAGCCATGGTTCAAGGAGAAAGTTCTCCCATCCCTGAACCTGTCAAGGACGGTGGTCTTGGACACGACTGAGGGCCTGGAGCTTCTCGCCCTGGGCGAGGACGAGCACGAGGATGAAGATCACGGGCATGAAGGGGAATACGACCCCCACACCTGGATCTCACCGTATATGGCTGAGCGGCAGGCAGAGAAGATATATTCGGCACTTGTGGAAGTGGACCAGGAGCACTCCGAGTACTACAGGGTAAGGTGGGAGTCCCTCAAAGCGAGGCTAAATTCGCTTGACGCACAGTACCAGCAGGAGCTGGCGAACAAGTCTCGGAACGAAATAATGACCTCCCACGGAGCATACGGATACCTTTGCAGCAGGTACGGCTTCGAGCAGCACAGCGTGATAGGACTCACAGCCGACAAGCAGCCGAGCGTCCAGGAGCTCCGTGCGCTGGTCGAATTGATGGTCCAGCACAACATCTCGGTCCTTTACGTCGACCCTGCGTACTCGTCTTCATACATGGATACGCTGAAGAGCGAACTCGAGAGCCAGACGGGGATGGAGGTGAAGATCCTGAAGCTCTACCTCGGTCTCGGCCCGATCGACGGGAAGGATTACATGGAACAGCTCGCCTCGAACCTTGTGAGCCTGAAGTCTGGGCTGGTAGCCGGCTAATCTTTTTTAATCGAATGCAGCAGTTAAGAGCAGAGCAAGTGGTGTAAAACTATGGAACGGGAAGCCGTCATCGAGGTCAAGGATCTTGACGTAGTGCGTTCGGGCGCACTGGTCATCGAGGGTGCGAGCTTCGAGATCCACAGGGGGGACTACGTCGGGATAGTTGGCCCGAACGGCGGCGGGAAGACTACACTGCTACTTGCCGTGCTGGGGATGATCCCGAGGCATCGCGGCACAGTGAAGATCTTCGGTCAGGATCTCGAAAGGTTCTCGGACTGGGGGAAGATCGCTTATGTTTCGCAGGACGCTATCAACTTCGATTCCGACTTCCCGCTGACGGTGAGGGAGCTTGTTTCCCTCGGCAGGCTCGGTCCGAGGAGCGTCGGGAGGCCCCTCCGGCGGGCTGACTGGAACAGGGTCGACGAGGCTCTGGAATTCATGGGAATCTCCGACCTAGCGGGGAAGAGGATCGGGGAGCTCTCGGGTGGGCAGAAGCAACGCATGTTCGTCGCGATGGCGCTTGTCAGGGACCCAGAAGTGATAATACTTGACGAGCCGGTGGCTGGGATCGACGCAGTCACCCAGGAGAAGTTCTACCAGAAGATGAGCGACCTCAACCAGAGGAAGGGCATCACGATTTTGATGGTGTCGCACGACCTTACGGCAGTCTTCTGCAGGATGTCGAAGCTCATCTGCGTCAACAGGGAGGTCAATGTGGCAGAGATCACCCCTGGTGTGGATCCGAACGAGATACTCCGGAAGGCCTACGGAGAGCACTTCCACTTCGTCTTCCACAGGCACGAATGCAAGGGGGAGTTCAGGAATGATTAGCCCTGCCTTCTCTGTATTCGACCTGCTCGGCTACCAGTTCTTCCAGTACGCTTTGATCGGCGGAAGCCTGGCAGCATTTGCCTGCGGGTGGATCGGTCTCTTCCTTGTGCTGAGGAGGGAAGCGATGATAGTCGACGGGGTCGCGCACACCGCATTCGGCGGGATAGCACTGGGGATCTTCCTGGGCATCGATCCGATACTCTCTGCGATGGCGGTCTCGATCCTCGCGGTCCTGGGCATCAGCTACATGAGGGGGAAGGGGCTCGCGCATTCCGACTCTGCGACGGCTGTGATGCTCGCCCTCGGCTTCTCTACTGGGCTGATAGTGATTAGCCTGGCAGGCGGCTTCAGCGTCGACCTCTTCACATACTTATTCGGATCCATCCTCACCATCAGCCAGCAGGACTTGGTACTCGTCTCGGTTCTGGGGGCAGTGGTGCTGGCTTTTCTCACGCTATTCTACAAGGAGATCCTGGCGATAACATTTGATGCCGAGTCCGCGAAGATGATGGGGATCCCTGTCCGCACAATATCCCTGATATTCAACCTTATAGTCGCATTGACGATTATACTCTCCATAAGGATAATCGGGATCATACTTGTGGTCGCGCTGATAGTGCTCCCTGCACTCGCAGCCCTCCAGCTGCGGCTCTCCTTCAGAAGGACGGTAGTTTCGACCGTGCTGATCGGAGTCCTGAGCACCGTCCTGGGGGTGCTCGTCTCTGCGTTCTACAATGTTGCCACCAGCGGGATAATCGTCTTCACAATGGTGGCGGTCTATCTGACTGTCGCTGTCTACGCGCGGCTTGGGTGATCCATTGCCTGATCAGGCGCATTGCACCGTTCGAGTGGTTGTCCATGCTGATGCCATATCACAATTATATACCTGCACCTCCATATCAAAGGTGGAAATGCGTCCTTGCCATCATTCAGGATTGCCGTTGAACCAATCCATGTTGCACCCCCGCCCTTGAGGCTGGGAGAGTGGATTTGAAATGATGGAAAATGATCGAAATGGATGGTAAGCAAAGTGGTGATCGTGAGCATATCCCTCCCCGAGGATCTCCTGTCTGAGCTTGACAATGTGCTCGGGAAGGAGTGGTACGCGAGCAGATCAGAAGTGATCAGGCATGCGGTACGGAAGTACATCACCGAGTACCGGTCGCTGGAAAAGATCGAAGGCGAGGTGATGGCCACTATAACAGTCCTCTACGACAAGAGTGAGAAGGGCGAGGCGCAGCTCCGCCTGCAGCACGAGTTCGGGGACATCATCTCCGCCTTCCTCCACTCGCACATGGACGATACCACCTGCCTCGAGGTGATGGTCGTGAAGGGGCAGTCGAGGCGCCTGAAGGAGCTGATAGACGGGA
>JAULTB010000012.1:0-25921 GCA_038801655.1 Candidatus Methanosuratincola thermotaenarum
GAGCAGGACGACGATTCCGATTCCGAAGTAAACTAGCGACCTGTAAAGCCCAGGCATCTGCGCATTTGGCTCAACCTGCTTCTTATACCCGAACTTCAGCACCGACCAGAAACCAGGGGTCAAGATAGGCGGCCCGATCCGCTGCTGTATCCTAGCCTGCACCTTCCTCTCGATCCCTGGAAGGACGAGGGAGTAAAGGACCCCAATTGCTGCAGCTACTATTGAAGAAGCGATCAGACCAAGGACGAACATAGGCACATCTTCCATAACCACTCACTTCCTCCAGCCGTACTTACGAACAATCTCGAAATCAGAAAGAACAAATGACTTTCCAGAGTCCACGATTTCCGCGCGAGTGCAGCATGTAAGACACGGGTCGCAGCTGGCTATCGTCAGTACCGCCTCGGTTACGTGGTCACCAATGCAGGCGTGCTCCATTGCCGCCAGGTTTGTCGGCGTCGGAGTCCTGATCTTGTAATTCCTTATCCGCCCCTGGCTGTCAAGGGCATAAGAATGCATGAGCTCCCCCCTGTAGGTCTCTAGGAGGGCGGTGGTGAAGTCCATCTCCTCTGCCTTCCAAGACCGGTTCACGACCGGACCTTCAGGCAGGTTCTTAACGGCCTGCCTTATGATCTTGAGGCTCTCAAAGACTTCGAGAGCCCTGACCACTATTCGGGCCTTTGTGTCGCAGCTTTCGTCCGTGATCACGTTGAAATCGAAGGGCCTGTACTCGTCCATCTTTGTCCTTAGATCGTAGTCCCAGCCCGAGGCCCTTCCGGTCGGACCAGTCGCATGGAACTTTATTGCATCCTCCTTTGTCAGGAAACCTATTCCAGCCAGCCTTGACATCACTAGCGGATCTTCAATTATGCGCGCCACATATCCCTTGTACTTCTCCTCGAATTCGTCGACGCGCTCGAGTATGACCCGCTTTAGGCTCTCCGTCAGGTCTGCCCTTGGGCGGATCCCGCCTATTATGGGCACCGAAGGCATGACCCTGTTCCCGCCCACATAAGAGATCAAGTCCATAAAACTCTCCCTGAGCAGGAAGGATCGCATCGCGAAGGTCTCGTGCCCTACAACCTCGAAGGCATGGCCAAAGAGTATCAGGTGGCTGGCGATGCGCTGCATCTCCTGAGTAATCACACGTATGTAGTTCGCGCGCGGGGGGACATCTATCTTCAGCCCGCCCTCAATGACCCTAACGGCATTCCAGGCGTGCACGTGCGAGCAGATTCCGCAGACCCTCTCTGCGATGAGCAGGGCCCTCTCTACAGGCAAGCCGTCAAAGAGCTTCTCGATGCCCCTGTAGGCCATGTTGATGTTCAGCTCGCAGTCCTCAACTATCTCGTCATTGACGAACAGCCTTATCCTGTATGGCTCTATCAGTGCCGGGTGGACCGGCCCAAATGAGAGCTCCTTCTCGATCTCCACGCGTTTATTATCGCTTGTCATCTTACGGTGCCTCCAGAATCTTTGGCAGGGCCTTCACGACCCCAGCTATCACGTCTTCAGGCCTAGGAGCGCAACCTGGGACCTTCACGTCCACGGGTATGACGGTGTCAACGGGCGCCCAGATCTCCTCGTTCTGACCGATGTCGCCAACCAAGTTCTTGTACACGTTTCCATTCACTGCGCACGCCCCCACGGCGACCACTCCCTTAGGGTCTGGTATCGAATCGTATATCTTCTTCAGTGGCTCGACCATCTGCCACGCAACTACGCCAGACACAATGAGGACGTCGGCCTCCCTTGGGTTCCAGGTCAGCAGGACCCTGTACTGCTCAACATCATACCTAGGCGATAGCACGGCATTGACAATCTCGATGTCGCACCCGTTGCAGCCGCCAGTGTATGCGACCATGACGTGTATCGCATTCTTTCTGCTTGTTGCCTTAAGATTCATTAACATTACCTCCCTTGGTTATAAGGGAAAAGCTCGAAGAAGGGATGAGTCGCCTAAGCTCATCTATCTTTTCAGGAGGGGCCCTGATCGGCTTCTTCAGGACTTCTTGGAGGGTCATCTTTGGAGTGCCGACGTCCCTCGCGTGGATCGGGGCAGCCTCTCCGAAGACCGAGTAAATCGGGCAAAAGTCATGGCAGTTGAGGCAGAATATGCACCTTAGGAGGTCTATCCTTGGCACCTGGGTCTTTGTGTACCCTTCGACGATCTCGACCGGCTTCTCGAGCGGGACCATCGTGATCGCATGCGTGGGGCAGACGTTGTAGCACCCCGCGCACCCTATGCACATCTCATCCAAAACAGTTTCAAAAGGCGGTACGCTCATTGAGAGTATCTTCTGCCTCATGGCCATGCTCGTTGCGCGGTCCGCCTTTGCGAATACCCTCAGCAGATTCCTATACGCCCCTTGTAGCATGATCCTCAGGAAAGTGATCATGGGAACACCACCACATCGCTAGCTATTCCAGAGACATTCTTCGTGTCATAGACCTTCACGACCCGGATGCATTCTGCAGGGCAGGTCGCAGCGCATGCCCCGCACCCGATGCACTTCTTTTCGTCGATGTAGGCGAGGCCATCCTTAAGGTATGGGGCATGATCCCCCTTGAGCGTCACCTTGCAGGCCTCAACGCAAAGCGAACAGCCGATGCACATATCCCTGTTGACACTTATGCGGTGCTCAACCAGCTTCCGCTCAGGCAGGCTGCACCTTATGGGTATTGCGTTTGTGGGGCATTCAGAAGCACATATCTCGCACAGTATGCACTTAGACACGTCGACCTCCGGCTTCTTCTCTGTGATCGGGTTGAAGGTTATCGCATCTGTGGGGCACACCCTGCTGCAGGTCCCGCATCTTATGCAATCATCAGTGATGGTACCGTCCCATGAAACAGACTTTATAGAGAGCGCGCCTACAGGGCACGACTTTACGCACCTGCCGCACATCACGCAATAGCCGCCAGGGTACCTGTCCTTCAGATGCATCGTCTTTGGCGGACACACCCTGACGCACTCGCCGCACAGGACGCACAGATCAGGGTTCAGCTTGACGCGCCCAAGCTGGAATGCGAGCGCGTTTGTAGGGCAGGACATTACGCATAAAGAGCATAGCGAGCAGTTGATTATGGATGCCTTTGCGTCCCCCTTCTTGATGAAGGGCTTTCCGTCCTCGATCACTATCGCCTTTACAGGGCAGTTCTCGTAGCAGCGCATGCATGTGACGCAGTTTACCTTTACCTTCCTGTCAGAGTATGACTGCATCTTGGAGTAATGCATCCCGACCTCTTCTGGCTTTATCTTGCCTTCTACAGAGTCGATTGCCTTCACCGGGCAGACCTCAGCGCAGAGGTTGCAGTGAGTGCATTTACCCTTCTCCTCTACCGTGAACCTTATCGCCCCGGTGGGGCAGAAGTTCCTGCACCTCCCGCAGAGCATGCACTTTTTCATGTCCCGGAAAATCTTCCTCTTGGTTACCTGCTTCTGTTTCTGCTTGACAGCTTGCAATGTCATTTCTGCGCCTCCGCTTTTGCCGCAATCGGCTTACCTTCGACCAGATCCCTTATCTTTTCAGGCGTGGCGATCTCCATCAGCAGCTGGTAGTCAACAGGCCCCTTGATCAGCTTTACCGCATCTACCCTTGCGTTCATAGGGCAGACCTTTACGCAGAGACCGCACCTGACGCAAATCCCTTTGATATGCCTTCCCCTCACATTGTCCTCCACGAACTTCGCGAAATCGAACGGGCAGTGCTTCACGCATAGCCCGCAAAGGGTGCACCTTGATCTGTCCACATAGTAACCGCCAAACTTGTTCTTCCTTATGGCGCCCGTGGGGCAGACAGATGCGCATATCCCACAGGTCGTACAGCTGAAAGGCAGACCGTCGGGGTGCTTGATGCAGTCGGTAGGGCAGACCTCCCAGCATTTGCCGCATTTGTTGCAGTCAGTTGTCGTGAAGTACATTTATTGAATACCCCCTTCCTTTCTAATGGACTTCCCAACAAGGAGACCAATTGTCGCGGATATGAATTTGAGTGAAAAACTGATGTGTTCCGCAAATACGCCGCCAAGCACGCTGCTATAGTGCACAGGGGCTTCAAAAAGGAAAGCAGCGACTACACTCATTATCAAGATAAGCAGCGTTGTTCGGCGCGATAGCCGTGCCTGCAACTGAGTGCCGAGTACGATGCCCAAGAAGAACGCTACGATCGTAAGCGTGACCTCGCCCAAGGCAAGCGGAAAAATCGTCATTCTGGTGTGCCCTCCTCTGAATCAGACCAGCCATAAATAAACGCGAAGAAGATTAGGCAGATTGCCCCGATCACGTTGAATGATTCGCCGATGTTTATGATCGGGAGTATGCCGGATGTCGCATAGGAGATCCCTTCCTTAAGCTGTAGGGCGAGCATGAAGGGCTCGCCAAAGACCGCTTTTAGGACATCAGGGACCGCCCCAGGGAATGTGGAGACCCACGACCATAGATCCGCGCCAACATTGTACTGCCAGTATCCAGTGGACAGGTATCCAGGGAGGCCCATCAGCACGTACAATCCCCAACCAAAGGCGCCAAAGGCCACGAGTGCCTTCTTCCGTATATTGAAGGGTGACCTCTTGCCGTAGATGATCACTGAGAGCAGATAGGCAGAGGAAACAATCACACCGCACTGGAAGCCGCCTCCTCCTGAAGTTGGCGCTTCGAGCACGACGAGCAGACCGTATGCAATCAGCAGTATCACAACAGGGAGCGCAAAGTACTTCAGCAGGACAGGCATCGTCTCTGTCTTCAAATCCATCCCAGAAACTTTCACGAAGTCGTCTTCTTCTGGAACGTTTAATCTCACTAGCCCCCTGCCAAGCACAAGGACTGAAACGACTGCCCCCACATAGATGACGCCCGTTTCAAGAAGCGTATCGATGCCCCTGTAATCATACACCCACGAAGCCAAGTTGTTTGGCGCCATCCGGTATGCCAATTTGTTATATTCCTCGCTTATCCCCCGAGCCACATTGCCTTCTAGCTGAAGGAAAGACGAGAACACGCCAAAGAATATAATGAGCAGGGCTACCGCCGCCACTATCCCCTTTATCCCTCGAAGCTCCTTGATCTCCATCCATCATCTCCCCCAAAGCGACACGGCCAAGATTATCGAGAAGTAAATTATCACCCAAAACAGGACTCTATTCAGATCATTCGAGTTCTCCCGATCCACAGTGCGTATGATAGGTGCGAAGCGTGCAACAATTATTGCCGCCACCAGCAAAAGCACGATCCCAAGCGGGATCATGAAGACTCTGAACATGGCTGCCAGGACAATTAAGAAGACAGCCATCTGCAGCTCTCCACTCGAATATCCAGTTATCGCGTCTGTTGTGCCCTCACCTGTGAAGAAGCTGGTGAGGTACCGCTTAACCCTGTCGTAAAGACTGTCTATGGAACCCATGGCACAAACACCACTTTTAATGCCGATTCGTTCAAGAAACCCAATGCCAATTGCGGGTATACCCCAAGAACAAGAGATATCGCCAAGAGGACTGACAAGAAGACAAACACTGTTGTGGGCATTTCAAACCTTTTTGCTTCAGACTGCCCTACCGGATTGTCCTCACCCGGCTTCAGAAATATCGAGTAAAATGCCCTGAAGAGGGCTATGAATGTCGAGACGCTGACCATCAGGACGACAGCAGCAACCTCCGGAAGGGATTGCGCAAGAGCGGCCTGAATTATTATTAGCTCGCTCTGGAAACCGTTGAACGGCGGGATGCCGGAGGCGGCAAAAGCGCCCATTATAAAGAATGCGGCGAGCCATGGCGACTTCTTGGCTATCCCGCCATTGAATTTGATGGAGGTTCCCTTGCCAAAATAAAGCAGCATCTCGCAGCATAGGAGCAGGATGCTCATGTAAACTATATCATTGACCGCCTGGAAAAGACCTCCTATAACCCCTTGATATGTCCCAAGGGAAAGCCCCACTGTGACGAGGCCGCTGTGGCTAACAATTATGTAGGCAAGGATCCAGCGGAAGTCAGTCTGGATAAGGGCCATCACTATCCCTATGATCATTGTGAGGACGCTGATCGAAAGCATCACCTCTCTGGCGAAAGGCAGCGCACCAAACATCCTCAATAGAACAATGCCTATCGCCACCAGCATAAGCTTGGACTGGGTCTGGAGCAAAACGGTAGCGTGAGGGAAAGCAGACCGGTAAACATCAGACTTGAGTGGGTGAACGGGGATCAGCCCGCCGGCATATATCCAGGCCAGTGTCAAGAAAGCAAAGGCAACATAGAGCACAGCATACATGCCCCCCAAATCATTAGTGATGAGGAAGTTGATAGCATCGGTGATGTTCGCATATCCGGTTATGCCCAAAATCAGACCTAGAGATATCGCAAGCCCGGAGCCGGCGAGGGCTGAGAAGAAGGTATACTTTAGAGCTGCCTTCTGGGCGTAACCAGTCCCAGATGAGGCCACAAGACCGGCAACAAGCAGGCTGCCGAGTTCTACAGCTATCCATAGATTATAGAAGTCATTTGTCATCAACACTGCGGCAGCTGACACATACGTCAAGAAAACTATCGCAATATACGGGCCATAGTTTTTGTTGAGCGATTTGGTCGCAATAACGACAACGAAGAGAAGCAATAAGGACATTACTGCTATCAAGATCTGCTGGAGAGGGCCATAATAATACTCAAGGGAGAGTTTCCAAGAGAAGATGCTCGCAGTGAATGTATAGGTCCCGTCCGCATTCACAGCAGGATGACCGGCAAACCAATGGAATCCGTATGGTGAGACTACAGCAATCGCAAGCACTGCCAAAGATGCTCCTATCGATATGATCCGGATAGCCCTTGTTTTGTTATACAAAAGGTTGACCATTATTGCGGTCAATATTGGTATCATTATCAGCAGAGGCACCGACCACAGATTGGTTATTGGCCCGTTCATTCGCGTTCACCCTTGAGAACTTTCGAAGCCTTAAGTGAGCCGTAACGCTTGTAGAGCGCTACGATGAGTGCAGCGAGGATCGCGGTTGTGCTCACCCCGATCACGATGTTGGTAAGTACAATTCCAGGCCCGAAGATCAGCGCAGCATTGTTCGGGAACTCTGATATCGAAGCGCCAGGTTCAAGGATGGGCACAATTCCACCTTGGACGTACCCCAATGAAACAAGCGCCAGGTTTACGCCGTCAGAGAGCAAAGTGAAAGCTATGAGCTTCTTTATCAGATTGTCCAAGAAAAGCATGCCCGCTATTCCGACAACCACAAGTATGGTGGCAGCAATGAAGCCTAAAAGCTGGAGCGAGACCTCAATCACTTTCCTCATGCCTCCGAGTCTTGAGTATCGCCAGAATGATTATTCCTGGCATCAGGACTGTGCCCACGATCGCTTGGGTAAGGCCCAAGTCTGGTGCCAAAAGAGCATGGAACAGGAATGCCAGGGCGATGCTTTCTGCGCCAGTTATATACGCGGCCCTCAGAAGATCTTTCTGCAGCAGGGCAGCAACGGCACCTATCGTAACGCCTATCACCATCAGGTAAGCCACCGTCATGAAGGTGTCAATCATTTCTCAGACCTCCGCTGGTTTACGTAATAATATGCATTCGCAAGAGCCCCCCCGGTGAACGGGACGAAAAGGAAGAAGAAGAAACCGACGGCAACAAGATCGATCCTCAGGATGAGTATGCCTGCAAGGATCATCACAAGGGAGCTGACAGTGTCGATGACCCCTGCAATGTGGTTCCTCACATAGAATATGTTAGATCCGTACTCGTCACCGAACCTGAAGAGACCTATCGTCGCGGCGATCATTGGCGGCACGCCTGCAAAGAGGACCCCCGCCGCACCTATCTTCATTACTGCAAGCGCAGTGCCCTCAAGCTCGTTGCCCATAAAGTAAAGCGCGCCGACAATTATCAGGAAGGCTGCGAAAAGGTACAATACGAGCTTGCTTGGATCCACTACGAAAGATCCTTTCTTTATATTCCAAGACACATAGGCGAATACTGCAGCGGCATAAACTACTGTGAATATCTCGGCGATCATGACTTCTCACCAGTCCTGAACAGCCTCGCGAATAGGATGGTGCCCACCGATCCGACTACAAGCAGCGCGATCGCAGTGTCCCTGGCGAATCCTACGTTGAAGAGCTCCGGCAGGGAGATCAAGTAGAGGCTGACTCCAGCAACCGTTGTGAACGCGCTCACGCCCATCAGGGATGTCACAGCCTCCCCCTTCAGTGCCATCCGGATTGCCCCGAGACCGGCCGCTGTTGCGGCGACCATGAAAACAAGGGCTGCCCAGAAGAAAACAGTATCTGCCAGTGCCGAGAGAAAGGCCGCCTCACTCATCTTCCAAGCCACCCCTCAATATGAGGTTCCAAGGGTATTATGTCGTTCCTACCCCTCGGGAAGATGGTTCCTACGTAGAGCTTCTTCCCCTCGACGTCGATATCGATGGTGACGGTCCCCGGGGTGTAAGTTATGCTGTTTGCGAGCATGATCTGAGGCACTGGCTTTTCCAGCACAGTGTCAATAACATGAATGTACGGGTCAATCTCACCGTTGAGGCACCTCTTTGATACGTCAATCACGGAGCTTGTTATTTCCCTAATCAACCTCAGCCAGAACCTTGCGCCCCACATGAATCCCATTGCCTTCACCTGACAGCCTTCTTCAGCTGATCTATAAACTGCCTGGCATAGTCCATGTAAAGACCCTCATCGCCAGGCCTGACTTCGACAGCAATCCCCCTGTCCTTTCCAGAACCGATGTACAGATGCAGATGCGCAGTCCTTCCCGAATCCTTCTTGTGGAGGTGGATGTATCCTTTTCCTGGATCCTCCGATGCGACGGCGTAATTGAGACTGGAGGCGACCTCCTTTGCCTTTGAATAGAGGTCCCCTCCGTTCAGGAAGAACCTTGTATACAGTATGGGCATCGCTTACACCGTTTAACGCAGATTTTAGATGGACAGTAATTTATAACATTTGCCCTTGGTATTCTTGTAAAACAAATTAATTGGAACGCAAAGCTGACTGATCGGGATACGAATAAGGATTAAGGATGAGATCGCTAAAAGCCGCATTTATTGGGGTTTTTGGCAGCAAACTACGATATAAGGGACCTAAGAATACATAGAATATTTCCGGGGCGGTAAGAGGATGCAGGCAGTGGCTGACTTGCACATACATGGCCCATACAGCAGAGCCACAAGCAGAAATATGGATTTCAAGACCCTTGAGAGGTACGCAGAGATCAAAGGTATCGATGTCATTGCAACAGGGGACTTCACGCACCCTAAATGGAGAGAAGAGATTAAAAACCAATTCGTCGAGGAGGATGGGCTGTACCGCCTTAAGTGCGGCGGAGGCAAGAAAAGGTTCATAAT
This sequence comes from Candidatus Methanosuratincola thermotaenarum, assembly GCA_038801655.1. Lineage (GTDB taxonomy): Archaea > Thermoproteota > Methanomethylicia > Methanomethylicales > Methanomethylicaceae > Methanosuratincola > Methanosuratincola thermotaenarum. The sequence goes on from JAULTB010000012.1 coordinate 9,355, forward strand.
CTCTGGAGAAGTCTGCACTTCTTCGGTCTTCAGGGGGAGGACAAGGAGGATCCACCACCTCATCTTGCTACCTTCGGTTGAAGTGGCGGACCAGGTAAGCGAGATGCTGGGGAAAAGGGGAGATCTGGGGGCAGATGGGAGGCCGATGCTGATGATGAGCGGGGCTGAGCTTGTCGAGGCAGTCATGGATTTTGGGGAGCACAACATGGTGATACCAGCCCACATCTGGACGCCCTGGTTTTCGCTCTTTGGCGACAGGGGCGGAGTCGACAAGATGGAGGAATGCTACGAGGACCAGACGCCGCACATTTACGCGGTAGAGACAGGTTTGTCCTCAGACCCTCCGATGAATTGGAGGGTAAGCGCACTGGACAGGTACACGCTAGTCTCGAACAGCGACAGCCACAGCCCCTCGAAGATCGGCAGGGAGGCGAACATCATTGAGGTTGATGCTCTCCGTTACAGGGATCTGGTCGAGGCGATAAAGTACCACAAAGAAAGGGTCGCCACAATAGAGGTTGAACCAGCATTCGGGAAATACCACTGGACGGGGCACAGGAACTGCGGAGTGTCAGTGCCGCCCGAGGAGGCGATCAGGATGAGGGGGGTCTGCCCTGTGTGCGGGAAGAGGATGACAAAGGGGGTTGCGGAGAGGGCGGAAGAGCTCTCGGACAGGCCCCCAGGGGCGCGCCCCCCGGATGCTCAGCGCTTCTTCAAGGTCTTGCCGTTGATCGACACCATCGCTGTTGCGCTCAGGAAGGGCCCATCGTCATCGGAGGTCGAGGCAGAGTATTGGAAGATGATAAATGCCTTCGGTTCAGAGATTAGGATACTGCTCGAGGTGCCTGTCGAGTTGATCAAGGAGAGGCACGGCGATTTGATAGCTGAAGCCATCAGGCTTAACCGCGAGAACAGGATCGAAGTCGAGCCAGGATATGACGGGGTCTACGGCAAACCGAGGAATGATCGCGGAACCGAGGGGGCGACAGGCGCCAGGGAGAGATTTTTTAGGAGGAGATCCAACCTAGAGGATTATATCTGAAGATGGTCGATTGTTATGGCAAACCCTGAGAGGAAGGTCTGGAGCCAGGACTACAGCGGATGGTTTCACAAGGTCATTGCAGAGGTCCCAATATATGACACAAGGTACCCCGTAAAGGGCACTGGAATATGGATGCCATTTGGGTTCAGGATTAGGAGGGGGGTCCTGAGCATAATAAGGGATGAACTGGAGAGGACGGGGCATGAAGAAGTCCTCTTCCCATTGCTGATCCCAGATTACTTGCTCGGCAAGGAGAGCGAGCATATCAGGAACTTCGAGGACGAGGTCTACTGGGTGACCCACGGCGGGAAGACGCCGCTCGAGGTCAAGCTCGCGCTCAGGCCTACCAGCGAAACTGCAATGTACCCGATGTTCAAGCTCTGGATAAACGCATATTCAGACCTGCCGCTTAAGATCTTCCAGATAGTCAACGTCTTCAGGTATGAGACAAAAGCCACAAGGCCCATGATCAGGGTGAGGGAGGTCAGCACGTTCAAGGAGGCCCACACTGCCCACGCCACTAGGGAGGAGGCAGAGGAGCAAGAAAGGATAGGCATTGAGGTCTATTCGAGGATCTTTGAGCGGCTGAAGATCCCATTCCTGAGGACGATCCGACCTGACTGGGACAAGTTCCCAGGGGCTGAGAGGTCAGTCGCATTCGACACGGTGATGCCGGATGGAAGGGTCCTCCAGATAGGGACTGTCCATTTCCTCGGGCAGGGATTCGCAAAGGCATTCGACATAAAATACATGAAGAGTGACGGTAACTACGAGCACGTATGGCAGACATGCTACGGCATTTCAGAGAGGGCGATTGCAGCACTCATATCGGTCCACGGCGATGACCACGGCCTTGTCTTACCGAGCGAGGTCGCGCCCGTGCAGGCAGTGGTGATTCCAATCGTCTACAAGGGCAGGGAAGAAGAGGTCCTGAAGAGGTGCAAAGAGGTCAAGGATTCGCTCGAAAGGTCGGGGTTGAGGGTGGCAATCGACGACCGGAGGGACATTACGCCAGGCAACAAGTACTATGCGTGGGAGATGAAAGGCGCCCCCGTTAGGGTTGAAATTGGACCCCGAGATGTAGACAGTAATACGGTCGTGCTGGTCAGGAGGGATACCCTGAGCAAGACCCGTGTTAATCTGGATGGGGTCGTTGATGAATCAAAGAAAATGATGAGGCAAATCGACGAGGAGCTCGCCAAAAGGAGCAAGGAATGGATGGCATCCATGGTAAGGTGGGCTGAAACCATCGTGCAGGCAAAGGGTGAGCTCGACGCCAGGGGAGGCATTGTCGAGCTGAACTGGTGCGGGAGGGGCAGCTGCGGAGAGGAACTTGAGAAGATGATCGATGCAAGGATACTAGGAGTGCCTTTTTACAAAGAGGAAGGTAAAAATGAACTTTCCATGAATGGTGCCAAGTGCGCAGGGTGCAACGGAGTTGCGACCAAGAAAATAAGGGTGGCAAGGTCTTACTGACTTTTTATCCTCAATTTTGAAGAGCTTGCAATATAAAGGCGGATTCAAAAAATTGTCTTCTACCTTTTTTTAGTATAGGTAAATTTCGCAAAAAGAAAATATACAAAAAAAACTGAAGTTAACTGGATCTGTCAGCGAAATGCTCGGTCACAGATTTTGGATTCAGCTTAGAGACTATGTATTGGAATGCCTTCTGGGGATCGCTCTTCTCGCCGCATGTGAAGACATCGACAGTTGCGTATTGGAACTCGTTCCAAGTATGTATTGCAATGTGACTCTCGAGGATCAGGGCAATAACGGAAACGCCCCCTTTTGGTCCTCCAAATTTCCAGGCCACAGTATCCCAGATAGTCATGTTCGCGATCTTTGCAGCATCAATAACTAGATTCTTGAGCGCAGATTCATCGTTTATCTGTGAGACATCGCAACCGTAGAGGTTTCCATAAATATGTTTTCCAACGATTTGTCTCTCTTCCAGGGTACACGAAGTTTGGTTCATCTTGTGTGTCTGATCCTCCGCGCCGTTTACATCTTTATTGAGGCACTGTTTTGCAACAAAAAAAAACTTGTATATAAACTTATTCATGTGGAAAAGGCTTCAAGAAAATTGAAAACCGATCAAAAATGGAAGGAGCCCGAACAAAGGGGCAGGTGAGCTAAAAATAGCTCAAAAAACCGATCTCATGCTTGCCCTTACCTTCTCGGCCGGGAAGTAGTTTCTGGAGAGGAGTATACCTGCCTTTTCAGGAAGTTCTTTCTGTTCCTTTGGAGCGGTCTCAGACCGTGCCTCTCTTTTGCCGGGACCTTGGGAGTCTGCGACTTGACTTTTCCGGCCTTAGTAAGCGAGCCGTGTGATGGCATTCAATTTGCACCCACAACTATCCATCATGAGGTCAAATAAATAGTTTTTCTATAATGCCTGTGCATCGGAATTCCAAGCGGGATGCCAACCCCGCTACAACCTCTTGATTACCTCCTCGACGACGCCGGGCGGGGCATCGGTCTTTATTCCTTTTGGGTGGAAATGAGTGGGGAAGGCAGAGTACCCGGCTGATTTCAAACCATCGAGCGCCCTTTCCAAAGACGGCGCTCCCATGCGGAGCCTCTTCGAAACCACATCCAGAACATAAAACCCCACTGGCATCCTGACTTCTCCTGAAAGCTTTTCAAAAAGCTTCGACATCCGCTTGCTCGTCCGCATGTAAGAGAAGTCAAATCCATAGATCGCCCTAAGGAAATCCGGGTCTGAGAGATCGCCTGTCCAAAGGGGACCTGCCCTCCTTAAAGGCGAGCCGCAAATTTCGCAGCTCGTCGGCAGCGCCTCGCCGAATGCTACCGCGCCGCGCCATAGGCATGAGCTGCAGGACAAAAGGTAACCCAAATTCCCTGCCGCCGAATCGGCCCTGCGTGCGCCCAAACTTAGCCTGAAGTACGACCTGAAGTAGTGGTCTACGCTGTAAGAGAGGACGGGGAATGCGCCGAAGTCATACTTGGCTGCCTCTCGCACTACTGACCCAACCAGTATACGGAGGCCAGTCTCATGGCAGAATTCGTTTCTGATCGGGATGGACGAGTATTTCCTGACGCAGGACTTTGAATGGACGCCGCAAAGCGGTGCAGTATCAGTTGCAGTGACTGCCAAGAGCCCTCCATTCTTCAGAGCCCTAATCGAAGAGTCCAAAAAAGGCACAGGGGTCCCGAACGGGTCTATGTCAATGAAATCGAACCGCTCGCCAGGCTCTGAGTGCTCTGCGAGAAGGAGGTTAGCGTCTTCATGGACCACTTCTACCCTGCCCTCGACGCCGTTCCTTCGGGCATTATTGATTATGATCGGTATGGATCCTGCATTCAGATCTCCCATAACCACTTTTTCAACGGATTGGACTTCCTTCGCGTACCTTATCCCGCGCGCCCCTGTACCTGCTAATGGGTCGCAGGCATTGATAGATCGCCCCTTAGCCTTTGCGAAAATGCTTAGGGCTGCAACTGCAATATCCCTGCTGAATTCCATTTTAGGGTTGTAGAAGACAGGAGCCTTGAATGGCGCATATTCCCCCTGGAAAGTATAGGATGAGGGATCAGGGATTTCGAGTTCGGTCTTGCCCTCAACCGCAAATGAGGTGATCAATTCGCTTCCCCCAACGGAATTAGTAAGAGCTCATTATTATACTCTGAATCTCTCGGGTCCTGCTTTTCGAACTGGTCCTTTGAAACAGATCAATTATGAACCGGTGAATGGGTCGCATCCCAAGAATAGAGAGACTGTCTTTCGGAACAGAAAAATACCCCAACAGATCCAAGGTAATCAGCTCAACAATTGGCGGAGGATGTGTCAGGCGATGAGGGTACTAGGGATCGATGAGGCGGGAAGAGGGCCGGTAATCGGACCCATGGTAATTGCAGGCATCATATTCGAGGCGGAAATCATACCCAAGTTGGTCAGCATTGGTGTGAAAGACTCGAAGAAGCTCACCCCTAGGGCTAGGGAAAGGCTGCTGGATGAGATCCTCGCGATAGCAGAATGCAGCTATGTCAGGGTAATCAGCGCTGACGAGATAGACGAGATGAGGAAAACTAAGAACCTCAACCAGATCGAGGCTGAGGAGATGGCAGAGATAATCAGGAGATCTTTGCCTGACGAAGTCCACTTGGGCAGCGTGGACGTGGATGAAACGAGGTTCGGCATGGAGATCATGAGGCTTTCAGGCATTGCCCGGACGATACTATCGGTCCACCACGCAGAGGACAGGTTCCCAGCCGTGGCTGCTGCATCGATAGTGGCAAAGACAACAAGGGACAGGGCAATCGGCGAACTGAGGAAAGAGTATGGGGATTTCGGATCAGGGTACCCTAGCGATCCGAAAACAAGGGCCTTCGTCTGCCGGGTTCTTGAGGAAGGCAAATGCCCACCAATAATCAGGGCATCATGGAAAACAATTGAAGGACTGAGGGGGCTTCAGTTATCCTGATCTGCCATCTCGACGCCCAATAGCTTGGCCAATTCCCGTATGTGTTCGACCTTTTTGATTTCGTCTATCCTAACGACAAGGATGTCGCTGCTTTGGGGAGATCTCTCCTCGGTGACGAGTATAGGGGACGCCCCCAAAACCCTGCCAACCTCTATGGCGTTCTCAATCTTATTCTCAAGGCGCTCTTCATTCATCCGCTCCTCATAAGTCAGGAAACTTACGCCAACGTTCTTGGCATGGATGTCTATGGGGGCATGGCTGAAACCCAAAGCCCGGCACCCTATCCTCTTGAGCTTTAAATGAAGCTGCCTTGCCACCGCCCCTGTGGGGTTCTTTTCAGGCGCCTCCCCTTCCAAGTGCCAGTCAAATATGTCAATGCCAGCAACCATGCTTCTGCCGAGGATCCTCTCAAGGCGCTCTACCGTCTGGATGGTTGCGCCCATCTGATCCCGCTCATATTCATAAATCGCCTTTCTGCTCACGCCTATCAGATTGGCAAGCTGCCCGAGCGACAGACCTTTCTTTTCGCGGCATGCCTTCAAGGTGCGGCCATCTATCTTGAAATATAGACCGCCTCTCTTGGAGTATACTGCAGGGAGCCTCCTCCTGAGCGCTGCATTCCTGAAGGTTTTTGGGTGTATGACATTAACCCCAAACCGCTCGTAGAGCGTGTCTTCCTCGATAACCCCCTTCTGCATCCTCAATCCGATAATGAATGGCGAGGCATCAAACGCAACCGCAAGCGACTTCAAATCCTCAGCCGATTCGCGCCTTTCGGAATCGACATTCTCGGAGCTCTTGATCAGCAATTTCGTCTCGTCCTTCTTGGCCACAATCTGGATGCAATAGTCTCGCGAGGTGATCTCAGAGGTAATAAAGCCAGCTTCTTCAAGAGTCCTCAGGATGTTCCCGATAAGACTCGCAGACTGCGGCCTCATATCCATTCCAATTAGTCTATCATCAAAGAAGGATATAAAGTTGAGCAGGTCATGAACGCCTTCAGAAATGGAATAATTAGAGAATGAAGCCGAATACGATGATCGTTGGGAAACGCCGGATAAGCTCCAAAACCTCGGGTCGGAAGAGGCATTTGTTGTTGTAAGGCGGCCTGTCGAGGAGACGGTTTACTGCCTCTACCTCCCCTTCGTTCCCGTCTATCAGATACGTGCCCTTTTTCAGAGAGGATTCCCTGACGATTACGATCGGAAGGCGTACCAGATTAGAGCTCGCCTTTGGTAGAGCTTTGGCTAACTCGTCCAGCTCTTCCCTGTTGAAATAGACGGTTTCCCCTGCAAGGTTTTTGTAGGCTGGTTTGCTTTCATTCAAGAGATCAGAGAGGGGCCTCCTCTCCATGGGCAGCGACTCATTCAGATTCCTCAGTTCAACTTCCCACAAGAGCTTGTCTGTGCTTTTTCCCTCTTCGTTCATATTCAGAGCCGCTCTCCGAGCACCATCGCATGGTCCTTTTCGTAAGGCTCAAGATGCTTAAGGTCCAGTATCCTGAATGACCTGTCCTCGAGGATCTTCACTTCCTGTTTGAAGACTTGGGAAGGATCCATTGTCACGTCGACGCTCCTTGCTTTGATCGCAATCATTACCTTGCCCCCTCTTTTCAGGTAATAGTCCGAATTGTCAGCCAACAGTTTTGCCTGCTCGGGTTGGGCAACGTCGCAGTATATTACATCGACGAGCTCGAGGAAGAACCTGTAGGAAGACGGGTTCCTCGCATCCCCAAGGATGGGCACCATGTTGCTTCGCTTGGCAGTGACCTCCAAGAGCTCGCGTATAACCCTGGGGGCAAATTCTACACAGTATACCTTGCCCTTGCTTCCAACGATGTCGGATACGTGGCTGGGCGTTGTCCCGCTAGCAGCGCCTAGATACAGGACCTTAGAACCTGGGCTCACGGGTACGGACTTGATCCCTTTTTCAATCGCTGCACCCAGTTTGCTCCTGTAGGGGCTCCAGGCCCTGTACTCAGCATCTCCAATCCTGTAGAGATCTTCCCCGTAAACCCTTGAACCAGGGACTAGATTCTCCGTGGCAAGCTGCCTCCCTGCGTCAGTCTCGACATAGAAGACGCCCTTGAATTTCGGGTGTTCAACAACGTTCACCATCGCCTATTCCTCCTTTTTTCCTTCCTGAACCTCTTAAACGGCCTTTCCTGCTTCGCCGGCCTTGCAGGCGGCTTCGAGTACTTCTTCTTGATCTCGGCTATCCGCTTCTCCACCGATGACTTGAGTTTGTCGGCAATGAATTCGCCGCCGAAGGCATCAACCCGCGCGGCGATCGACAGCTTTCCGGCCAGCGCACGCGCGATCTTCCCCCTCTGCCACCTCTCTGCGCTGTGAAGGTACTGGTGCTGGAAGATTATGCCGTGCTTCGGGGGGCGCGCGCCTGTCTTTAGTGACCGGAAGAGGGCCTTTTCTGCCCCTAGCACCTGTATCGTGCTCGCAGGCTTCTTGGCAAGGTTTTCGAGGCTGCCCGCGAGTGCGATGAGCCTGGCGCCGAGTGTCGCCCCAGCCAATTCCCGCACGTTTGGAGCTATTTCTTTCATGACTTCGTCAATGTATTTCTCCATCGAGTCCCTCGACTCGTATGTCTTGAGGTTTATTTCTGCCAAGTCCACTATCTGCTTGAGATCATAATCGTTAACTTCCGCACCCATCGACTTCATAGCTGCCTCGCATATCGCCTTCCCTTTGTTTTCCGCCTGGACCAATTTTGACACGGCTTCAGGATCGATATTGCTGCGCCTCCCGAAGGTCCTCACGATCTCCATGTACTGCCGGTGATCTGGAACCAGGCTGTCCAATTCTGGGAAATGCAGACCGTACCACTCCCTGACCCTTGAGACCGTGATGTTCACGTTCTTGTCGATCTCGTCGAGCGCGGATACCGCCTGTGCAACTAATCTGTCGCGCCTTTCGGAGGCCGCCCTTATCTTAGTCCTCACTATCGATTCAGACGTTTCCCTGAGGAGGCGATCCATGAAGGGCTGCTTCTTCCCTGCCGAAAGGAAAGCGCTCAAAGGGGATGCCCTGAAAGAGGTGCCGGCAGGGCTGGGCGATTCGGAATGCGACTTGATCCCGAAGCGCGTCCTGATCGCCTTTGCCTCCAGCTCTTCTTCAAATATCAGTTCATCATATCCCATCTCAACGAGATCATGGACAAGAACCTCGAGGTCCCTCGAAAGCCCCTTTTTCTCCAGGTCAAGTATCTGGGATGAGGCATCGCTAGAGCTCTCGAATATCCTCGAGGCGATCAGCTTCAGCGACTCGTCATAAGCGAAAAATCCGCCGAAGCTGTCAACAACATAACATTTCAAAGCAATCACACCAGACTCATCTTTATCAACGCATATTTATAAAGCTCGAGTGTAAGTGTGCCAGGCTCTAATGGCATTACTAAGGTCATTGCGGGTTTTTCCTGAACCCGCGGCAGACCAAGTAAACCTCTGAGCTTGAATCCCTTGAGGCGCTGGGCTTGAAGATCCTGATGTCCGAAAAACGGTTCCTGACTTCCCTCCTGAAAGATTCGAAATCAGACCCCATAAGTACTTTGATGACCATTTTCCCGCCAGGCTTCAGCACTTTGTCGGCCAACTCCAGGGCAATGTCTGCAAGCAACACCTGCCTGCCATGGTCGACATCATGTATGCCAGTGAACTTTGGCGCCATGTCGGATGTGATCACATCGACCATTCCGCCTGAGGCTCTCGCGATGCTCTCCTGCATTTCGGGCGACCTGGCATCGCCACGCAGGAGCACTACGTTCTTGCACGGCAGGGGCTCTATCTCGCTGATGTCGACCCCGATTACTAGCCCCTCCTCGCCCACAAGGCGGCAGGCCACCTGGAGCCACCCACCAGGGGCAGCGCCCAAATCCAGAACTTTTTCGCCGTGCTTCATTATCCTGAACCTCTGGCAGATCTCCAAAAGCTTCAAGGCGGACCTGGATCGGTACCCCATCCTCTTGGCTTCCCTGTAGTAGTGATCGCCTAGAATCGAGTCCTTCCTTGGCATCTAACTCACTCTTTCTCCGATGAGGCTGCCTTTTTGATCTCCTCTGACTTTTGGTACTTCATGAATTCGTTCCTCAGCGACATCGTCAGCTTGACGCATTTCTCCGGGGATATGGGCTGCCCCATCCCGCACCTGGACAGGTCGTGGCACGTGAAGCACGAGCACCAGACCATGTCAGATATCTGCACTTTCTGCTCCTTCTTTATCAGGATGACACGGTAGGTTTTGTGGCTTTCCCCAGCGAATGGCTCACGCTTGACAATGCCCTTCTTTTCCATCCTCGCGAGCGCTCTAGAAACCTCTCGGCTGTTCGAGTTTATGCTCTTCCATAGATCGCTCTGGAGCAGGCTACGGTCAGCAGATTTCTGCAATGCCTTGATCAGCTTCTCCTCCAACTCCTCCACAAAACACACTTCCAAACTCGTGCATGTAAAAAGATGGCGAGGAGGCTATAAATAGATTTCAAGCTTGAGTTTGTCGATTAGCTCCTTATACCGGTTCCTGACAGTGACTTCAGTCACATTTGCGGCGCTTGCGATATCCCTCTGCGTACGCTTCACCTCGAGCAGTACGCTCGCGATATACACTGCAGCAGCTGCAACTCCTGTCGGACCGCGCCCGGAGGTCAGTCCCTCGCTGCTCGCGAAACGGATTATCTCGACTGCCTTCTGCTGCACTCTCCCGTCTAGGTTCAGCTTCGTAACCAGTCTTGGCACATAGTTGACGGGATCCGTAGGAAGGACCTTGATCGTGAGTTCGTTCGAAACGAACCTGTAACTCCTGGCTATCTCTTTCTTGCTGGCCCTTGAGACAGAGGAGATCTCGTCAAGGGTAAGGGGGACGTTGTACTTCCTGCATGATGCGTAGAGCGCAGCACCCGTCATGCTCTCGATAGATCGCCCCCTGATAAGCTGGCTCTCCACAGCCCTCCTGTAAAGGAGCGCTGAGGCCTCTCGGATGTTCCTGGAGAGGCCCAGCTGCGAGGCCATCCTCTCCAGCTCGGAGAGCGCAAAAGCCAGATTCCTCTCGGATGCGTCGGAGACCCTTATCCTCCTCTGCCATTTCCTAAGGCGGTAGATCTGCGCCCTCTTCTTAGAAGTGATGGACTTGCCGTAGCTGTCTTTGTCCCTCCAGTCGATCATCGTGGAGAGACCCTTGTCGTGTATTGTAAGCGTTATAGGAGCGCCAGCGCGCGAGCGCTTGTCCCTCTGGTCGCTGTCGAAAGCTCTCCATTCCGGACCGGGGTCGAGGAGCTTGTCGCCAAGGACCAGCCCGCATGCCCTGCATGTGACCTCGGCCCGCTCGTAATCCCTCACCAGCGTCTTTGCCCCGCATTCAGGGCATGTCATTTCGTCAATTTCTCGAATATCGGTTAGATTTCTTTCCATATCCCTTTGAGCTCCTCCTTGCATTTCTCCGACGAGGTTCCTCCGTAAAGAACTCAAGACCAGCGACTTCGGCACCAGGCTTCCTGATTAGTTTCACCGAGACGTAGGGATTGCTGATAGGGCCGAAGACATCTATCACAGTTCCGACAACCCCAAACCCCTTGAGCGCCACCGAAGAACCGATCCTCGGGGGGTTTTTCGCTTTTATTGTCAGAAGACCGCTCTTGCCTATGTGGACGCCGACCCCCAAGTAGTTCAAGATACCAACTCCGAGATGAAAGCAATCACGAGCATATACCATTAGTGTTTTATATCCTTTACTTTAATTATCACCTAGTTTTAAAATAACTTAAACAGCTCATCACTTTCTTTTCAGAGATCTTCTTTTTTCTATTGAGGCGGATATTCGGACCAACAGATCGACCTTTTTCTCATCGCCCTTCTTGTTAATCAAGACCCTGCCCGGACGCTCCCACCAAGAGGATGGGAACTTCTTCTCCCCCTCGAGCTGGGCGACATATGACAAATCCCGGCACGCCTCAAGGATCTCCTCCGCGGTGGGGGATTCCACAGACTTCTCTTTAGGGATCATCCTCCCCCTCGACCTAGTCTTTGAGGAGTCCAAGTATGCGGGCCATACGACAAACTGCCCCTCCTTCTTTGCCAAGCCCATATCACCAAGACAACGATATTAGGATGGGATTTTTAATAAACGTGATCCCTATGCATGAGTTTTCACTGGCTGCTAGCCTCGTTCAATATGTCTCTGACGTTGCTGAGAAGAACGGGATGGCAGAGATCAAGGAGATCCACATTGAAGTCGGGGAGATGACGCATATAGACCCCCGACAGCTCAAGTTCTGCATCAAGATAGCAAGCCAGGACACCATAGCAGACGGTAGCCGCGTCTTCATAAAGAAAAGGATGCCAGTTTTGAAGTGCTTGAAATGCGGCACCACGAGCGAGCTCAAGGGAGGGAAAAATCTTTCTGACTATACCATGGCTTGCCCGTCCTGCGGCAGCCAAGATGTGGAGCTTGAGAGGGGAAAGGAACTCGTACTAAAGAGGATAAAGGGCATAAGGAAGGGAACGCCGGGATGAAGAATACGGTCATTTCATGAGGACTGCGTTCAGCACGCCGTCCTGACCGGGCCTCGAGGATACCCTTGCATCCCCCAGCTCAGTCTCGATAATAGCGCCCTTAGTGATGACGCCCCTTCGCGAATAATCGACATTCGAAGGGTTGATCTTCACCTTGTTTATCTTGACCTTCTTGGCAACCTTCGTTTTCGGATCTATCACATTTGCGTAAACTGCCTCGTCCAGCCTAAGTTTGGCGTTCCCGCCATAGCTCCTTGAGATCTTCTTGACGTCTTCGCCAGTGCCGAGAGACGTCTCTGTTGGAGCGGAGCCAAGCTCAAATTTCCGCTTCTCCCTGAAGTGGTGAAGCATGCCGCCCGTGGGCTTTCGCCTATCCCTGCCCTGATAGTAGCTCATCGATATCCCTCATTCTTAATCCTGACATCCATACCAGAAAGACATACAAATATAAGTTTTTTGAAGTTTACCAAAGAGGGGCGACCTTTTTTGAAGGACCATATACAGCTGAGCCAAGGGGCTGGCGGGAAGCTCATGGACGAGCTCATAAAGAGCGTAATAATAGGGAACATTAGCAGGAGAAAGGTCGGAGGGGGCATAGGGCTTGACGAGTTCGACGACGGCGCGACCATACCTTTAGGCGGAATCCAGATCGCAGTCTCCTCTGACGGACACATAGTCGACCCCCCATTCTTCCCGGGCGGGGACATCGGAAAGCTCGCGGTATGCGGAGCGATAAACGACCTTGCAATGATCGGCGCCAAGCCCCTGGCACTGACGGACACGATTATTGTGGAGGAGGGCTACCCAGTCGAGGACCTTTCGAGAATAGTCAGATCGATGAACGATATTGCAGAACGGACAGGGGCTGCGATCGTGCACGGGGACTTCAAGGTCATGCCCAGGGGGAAGCTGGACAAGATTGTGATCTCGACGACAGGGATAGGAGTAGTCGAAGGTGAGCCAGTGCTCGACTCCGGGCTCAAGGAAGGCGATGCCATCATCGTCACCGGTCCGATAGGGGATCATGGAATCGCGATAGCCTCGCTCAGGAGCGGGCTCAGCTTCAGCACGTCAGTAATTTCGGACGTTGCCCCGCTTTGGGAGGTCATGCGGGCGGCCATGTCGAAGGGGAGGGTAACGGCTGCCAAGGATCCGACAAGGGGAGGTGTGGCAATGGCCCTCAACGAAATGGCCGAGAGATCAGGGATCAGCATATGGATCAGGGAAGAGAACATACCAATTAGGCAGGAGGTAGTTGGGGCCTGCGAGATGCTGGGGCTCGACCCATTGGAGCTAACATGCGAGGGGAGGGCAATAATAGGCGTCAGCAGGGAATGCGCAGAAGATGTGCTCCAGGCTATAAGGAAGGTGCCTGAGGGGAGGGGCGCAATGATAATCGGATCCGTTCGCAGTGAGAGGCCGGGCTACGTTATAATGGAGACATCGGCAGGAGGTAAGAGGGTAATAAACCCGCCCTTGGGCGAGCCGACCCCTAGGATCTGCTGACAGCCATCACTATAAAGCATTATCCCAGAGCATTTACTGTTTCGTTTCGATGAAATATCGCTCTTCGTTCAGCCTAGGGATCATAGCCATCAGTACGGCAATTTCTGAAAGCCTTACGCGATCCAAGGCACCTTTCGAAAAGTACCCTATCGCCCCCTGTTTCCTCCCGAGACCCTCGATACCTGTGAGACCCTCCATCACTTTCCCTACCTCAGTTCTAGCTGAGAGGACCTTCTGCACCACTTCTGCAGGGTATTCAAACGAGGGTCCGCCGCCGATCGTGGTCCTCCCGCGCCTGTCGACGATGGCTGCATACTGCTGGTCCATCCAGCCAGAGATCGAATGCGGCACAGGAACGAGACCTGCCTCTATGCCTACCCCCATTTCTGCACTTACCTCCAGCTCTAGGGCATTTCTAGCCCTCCATATCGCACCTCGGATTGTCTCTTCGACTCCAATCGGCTGGGGCGGGACGGTGGATGAGACCTCCTTCATGACCACTTCCACCTGAGGCAAGAGCCTGGAAAGGATGTTCATTACAGCCTGCACCTTGACCGGGTTTGAGGATCCGACCGCGACTATCAACTCCACCACTAGAGATAATCATAAATGGTGAACAGATAAGAATGCTTCTAGCAGGTGCTTATAGGTGAACCATAAGCGAAGAATCGAAGAAGTTGTTTCAGGCATAGTGGGCATGGGGCTCGATGGAGCGATGATACTCAGCCCCGAGAACATCCACTATTTGACTGGGGCGCCTTTTGTAAGGGGGGGCTATGGCAAGATCTTATATGTCAGCAAAAGCGGGCGAGCTTTGCTGATTGTCACCGATCTGGATTTCCAAGAGGTCTGCGACACTGTCGATTCAGCCGAGATAGTCAAGACCGAGTTCATGGAGAAACCCCTCGACAGGCTCAGAAAGATTGTGAAAAGCTCCACGAAACTGGGCTTCGAGGAGGGGGCAATCAGCGCCTCATTGAAGGAAAAGATCTCAGGGGACTTCAAGCTGGAGCCGCTTTGCGGGCTCGTAGAACGGATGAGAGAAAGGAAAGACGCTGATGAAATCGCAGCAATAGAGAGAGCGCAGTCAATCAACGACAGGGCTTTTGAAAAGGCAATAGGGAACTTGAGGGAAGGGATGAGCGAAATTGAGATAGCTGCGGAGCTGGAATACCACCTGAGAAAGGAAGGGGAGGAATCGTTCGCATTCGAAACGATAGTAGCATCAGGACCAAGAGGGGTCTACCCGCACGGTATGCCAAGCACGAGGAGACCCTCGAAGGGAGATGCGATCGTGATAGACTTTGGGGCGAAGTTTTGCGGCTACTGCTCGGACATGACGAGGACGATCTTCTTTGGCAATCCCGATAAAGAGACCAGAAGAGCATATGAGGCGGTCAAAGAGGCTCAGGAGAGGGCTATCGAGAACGCAAGGGACGGAATCTCTGGCAGGGAGGTTGATGCGGTGGCTCGTGGTGTGCTCGATCGCCTGGGGCTCGGAAAGTATTTTGTCCATGGGCTCGGACACGGGGTGGGCATCGAGATCCATGAATCGCCTGTTGTCGGACCTTCGAACGAAAGCCCACTGGCGCCAGGCAATGTGATTACAATAGAGCCTGGCGTCTACCTCCCCGGTAAGTTTGGGATAAGGATAGAGGACCTTCTGGTCGTAGAGAAGGGCGGAAAGAGGAATCTAACAAAATCCCCTAGGGAGCTCGTCGTGATTTGAAATCACCCTGCATCACGAAGATGAGGACGGGCCCAAACCAAAACAAAATAAATAGATCTCGGCAAAACGATCCCGTCCTGGTCAAATTATTGGGGTTGCCCGAGATATGAAAGCACCAGGTGCATTCCATGCAATAAGGGGATGGGTCATCGGCTGGGTCTACAAGTACTATGAGAAGAAGCTTTCAATTAGTGTAAAGAACGGGCAGATCCCAAGGCACGTGGGACTAATTCTGGACGGGAACCGGCGCTGGGCAAAGGAGCTGGGGCTTGATCCCAATCTCGGGCATCAGTACGGGTTCGAGAAGCTCAAGGAGGTCCTTCAATGGTGCTGGGAAATAGGCATAAAAACAGTGACCGTTTATGCGCTATCTACCGAGAATCTCAACAGGCCCAAGGAGGAAGTCGATGCACTGATCGGCTTGGCAGAAAAGGCGTTCAACGACGTGATCGAGAGCAAAGATATCCATGAGAGGAAAGTCAGGATCAAAGCCCTCGGCAGACTCCATTTGCTCAAGGAGTCATTAAGGGAGGCCATACGCAGGGCGGAAGAGAACACCAAGTGCTACAACGACCGAAGGCTGAATGTCGCAATAGCCTACGGCGGCAGGGCTGAGATACTCGACGCTGCAAGGAAGATAATCGCGGACGTCATAAACGGGGACCTCGAGGTTGGCGAGATAAACGAAGAGACTTTTGCTAAGTACCTATACACGGCAGAGGATCCAGATCCTGACCTCATAATAAGAACCTCAGGGGAGGAGAGGTTGAGCGGTTTCCTGCTGTGGCAAAGCGCGTATTCCGAGTTCTATTTCATGGACGTCTACTGGCCAGAGCTGAGGAAGATAGATCTCCTCAGGGCTATAAGGACCTACCAAAGGAGGCAAAGGAGGTTCGGCACATGAAGACGTGGAACGAAAACTTGGGCAGGACCCTCTGTGGCGTGTCCAATAAGCCAACCCTACAAAGATTATTGGCGAGAAATTCTTCGGGAATCGCACTGAATTGCAAGCATTGAGCGCAAGGACACCGCTTGTTCTAGTATACGTAGATGTCTAGGAAGCATCCAACCTGACAAGCTTCCATTAGCCTGCTGATCACGGTGACATAGCTGTAAACAGTCTTCTTCTGGAGCTGGAGGACAACAAACAGGAAGGTCCTGAACCCCTCCAAGACCAGATCTGGATCTTTGTACTGTACCATCAACCCTAAAGGGTGTTCACTTTCTTGCGGTTTTGCTGTGCGATCGTTCAGGATTTTATGGAAAACTATGGTGCCCGAGGCCGGATTTGAACCAGCGACACTCCGGTCTTCAGCCGGATGCTCTCCCAG
>JAULTB010000013.1:0-25319 GCA_038801655.1 Candidatus Methanosuratincola thermotaenarum
GCCGGTCCGGACTCGAACCGGAGACCACCGCCGTGTCAGGGCGGTATCCTAACCAAACTAGACGACCGGCCCAGTGCCAGACTATTTTTGAGGCGGCTTTATATTAAATTAACTATGTACCAGGCAGGGCGGTTCCGATCCTTCTGAAGGCCCTCTGCCAGAGCGGGCATCTCCCTGGACGCGACTGAAAAACGGCTCTTCTATAGGGTGCCCCTGAGGAGGTCATCCTTGAGGCTCAGATTTTGTCTTGATATTGATTATCCTGCCGCAACGCGGGCAGGATCTTCCGCTCAGCATGACTCTGACCCTGGAATGGCTTGGGCAGAATCTGCTTACCTGCTGATCCCTGAAGTAAACTTTTTCTGCATCAGAGCCTCCTGCTCTCGAGATCAGCAATCCCCCGCAACCTGGGCAGCATGTGTTCTGAGCTAGGCTTTTAGCCGCCCCGCCGACGTAGACGTAGTTGAGGCCGCCTTGTATTCCCAAGAGCCTTATTTTTTCCAGATCCTCTAGGCTGATCTCGGGATGGCCCGCAAAACGGTGGTAACTGTGTACCATGATGAAGTGGACGGGGGTTTCAGGACCGAGGTTGAAAAAGACCCACTTGCAGAAACGGTCTATTTCGCCTGGGCTGTCGTTCATCCCCCGCACCACAGGGTAGGCTACCTCGAGGTGTATTCCTTTTCTTGACGCAGCCTTGCATGTCCCAAGAACAGGATCCAAGGATCCCCCGCAGACCTCATTGTAGAACCAGTCCGAAAACCCCTTTATGTCGACTTTTATGGCATCCACAACCTCCAGTAGCTCGTCCCGTGGGCTATCCTTGATGTAACCGTTTGTGTTCAGCATGCAGTAGAGCCCCTCTTTTCGAGCAAGGCGCGAGGTCTCGACCACGTACTCTGACCAGACGATCGGCTCGTTGAAGGTCCAGGCGATGCCGTCTGCGCCCCTGGATACTGCCTCCGACACGAGATCCTCAGGTCGTAGGCGCCTGTAGGGCACAGCTTCGAGAACGCCCTCTACCAGCGGGTAGTTCTGGCAGTAAAGGCACCTGAGGTTGCACCCGAATGACCCTACAGAATACAATTTGGATCCCGGGAGAAAGTGGAAGATCGGCTTCTTCTCGATGTTGTCTATGGTGGAGACAGAAACAATGCCATAGTTGGTCGAGAACAGGCTGCCGCCAACGTTCTTCCTGACTAGGCAGAATCCGAGCTTACCCTCCTTGATCAGGCATGTGCGGGGGCAGAGAAGGCACCTCACGGCATCCCCTTCTCCCACCCACCATTTTGCCCGGGAAATTGGATCCACGCGATCGGATCCGCTTTTCTGTCTAATATCACATTTGGAGGGGAATCAAAGAGTTGGCGCCAAGCGTAGAGGTGTGTCTTTTTGGGATGTTGATCTTGCTGAATCCTTGCCGTTAAAAAGGGGGCTGTATTTTTTGAGGGTGGAACCGGTTGAGGCTGGGGATTGGAGGGGGAGTTGCCCTTTATGTTTTGGTCGTTTCCGGATTGTTTGCAATTTTATGGCTTTCGTTCCCGCATTTGCTCTCAGCAACGGTTAGACCAGTGTATGAGATCGTGAGCGTTGCAGCAGAGGAGGCGGAGTGCAGGTACGAGCCAGCGCCAGAGGGCATATTCTTAGAAAGACCGCTGAATTTCGCGGCTTTGAAGGTCAACGTCTCTGGTATCAGAAGTTCAATTGGGCCGGTTACCACACTGATAGTGAAACTGCCAGACAACTCCACGCATTTCTTGAGGAGTCATGTCTACCCATCAGACTCCCCCCCGAGGGTCGCGAGCACCAGGTTCATCGACGCAGTCTATGAGGTCCATTCGTCGGCTCATTGGCGAGAGCTGCAGCAAGTCACTTACGGGGAGGGATACGAACTGTCTCTAAACGCCAGTGAGTTTATTGAAGCCTACAAACTTATGCTGCGCACCACAGGCAAGGATTATCTGCCTTCGGACGCAATGGTGGTTGGGATAGTCCCGATTAGCGACAGGTACTTGCTTTACACCGAACAATCAAAAATAATGGCAGTGGATTTCGATTGGTGGGGAAGGGGATGGGTCGCACTCTCGATAGTAAAGTGCCTAGTAGACGGAAGCGAGATGCCTGTTAGCGGCACCGCCGTGGATTTGACCGGGCTCGCCGGAGAGCACAAGGTGGAGCTGATCGTTGAAGCAGAGATGCCACTCATTTTTTGGTGGAGGCCAACTTTCGCCTTGAATTCAATCCAGGACTTTGGACATTCTTGAGGGGGAGTTAAATTGGTCAAGACCAGCCCCAGAGCGTTCTGGTTCCTCTTGATCATTTTCGCCTCGGCAGCGACCTTTGCGCATCCAGTGGGCGCATACACTGAGAGCGTTACCTTGACCCCGGAGCAACTCGCATGGAGCTGGCAGGCAGGGCCCGTGTTCCCAAACGACGAGGCCTCGCGGCTAGGATTTGAACAGCCTATACTGAACTACCAGGCGTACACCGTACCAGGTGGGTTTGAGCTCAATGTGCGGGCATCCGTTCCGACCGGAGGGAGCGGCTGGCCGAACGCGAATGTCTCCGGAAGCCTCTCGTATTCCTCATCTTTCCAGAGGGCGGTCTCTTACTTGGCTTGGGAGGCGCAGGACTTTGCCGTGACGGCGCCGGTCTTTCATGACCCCGAGGACGGGGCTGGGCTCTCCTGCCCGCCAGCAGGGATGGGGGACGCACTATATGGAGCGGGGCCCTCGGGCGGCATTATCAAGCTGGGCGCAAGCAGGTACTCAATGGGGAGTACGAGCTACACGGTGGAGGGCCCTGCCGCCTGGGCAGTGGCAAGTTACTCATATTGGAACAACGAATACATCACGGACTATGCAGAGGTCAAAGTCAGGGCGACGCTATCCTCTTTGAGCCTGACCTTTCATTGGACGGAGATCAGCATCTCTGCCAGCAGGAACGAGTCACCTGTAGGCACCCCAATCCAGTTCAGTGCTTCAGCCAAGGACGGCATCTCCCCCTACGCCTTCTGCTGGGACTTCGGCGACGGCAGCGTATCCCACGAGCAGAGTCCATCCAAATCATATGCCTATCCTGGGGTATACACGGTTACTTGCACAGCAACCGATTCGATGGGCATAACCGATGTGAAGAGCCACCAAGTGATAATCCGAACATACCTAACGATCACGCCCTCGAATGGCGGAAGCACAAGCCCCACGGCAGGGACGTATACATACACTTCGCCGCAACAGGTCGGAGTGCAGGCTTCGCCTTCCCCCGGGAATTGCTTCTCCCACTGGCTCCTAGATGGTCAGACAGTTTACTCCAACCCAGTCTCAGTGATAATGGACGCAAATCACACCCTGAGCGCATTCTTCACCGCAGCGTCAACCCCGTTCGACTTCAGCATCTCAAAATCAGGGGATGTGACCGTTCAAAAGGGCGGAAGCGGAGGCGCCACAGTATTGGTAACCCTTCTTTCCGGAAGTGCAGAGCAGGTCTCGCTCAGCCATTTTTGGGCAGGAAACGCTCCACTCGACGTCTCTATAGGGATATCGCCGCTAACAGTAGTCCCGACAGAAGCCGCATCTCTGCTGGTCCAGACGGGTTCAAGCGCCCAAGCTGGAACGTATACGTTGAGGGTTGTGGGCACGGCTTCAGGGGGGGAGGCTAGGAGTGTCGATATAGCAGTCACGATAACGGAGGCGCCGCCTCCAACCATCTATTATTACCTGACTGTGCAGTCTGCTGATGGTGGGAACACCAGCCCAGCGCCTGGCAGGTACAGGTACGAGGCAGGTGAGGTAGTCTCGCTGATCGCAACGCCATACCCAGGCTACAACTTCCAGAATTGGTCCATCAACGGGATAGAATACACCAACGAAACGGTTCAATTGATTATGAATGAGGACAAGAACGCGTCAGCGAAGTTCTCGCTCGAGCAGCAGACGCAAACCATCGGGTCAGTAACAGTCTCCCCATGCAGCATAATCACAGGTGAGCGCCTTGATAGAGTGATCGTCAATGAGAACTTTGGAGTGAACGTGACCGGGACGGTGCCGGGAACGACCGCCCCCTCGCAAGTCACTGTTACGGCGTGGCTGGACACGTCTGGTGCCATATGCTACTCCGAAGGAGGTTGGAAGAATACAGTATGCGAGTTCAGCGGCACGACCACAACAAATGCATCCGGGTGGTTCACAATTGCATTCGGCGATTTTACAGGCAAGTTCTACTCGACGAATAGGAACGCGCCCGTGGGGTCGCAGCACTATGCCTATGCGGTTGTAAGCACCGGAGCCGACAACTATTCGTACAACAACACTTGGCGGATCGACACAGTGGAGGTGGCCGCCGAGTTCGACTACAACCTGACTGGCGCGGCTGCAAAATTCAGGTTCCTCTTCGCTACGGACGGGTACCCGGTGACAGGCAGGGACGGATACTACATGACCTCGCTCGAGGGCGCGTACAGTGCACTAGCAGGCGGGACTTTAAATGCAAGTAGGCTCTCGACCCCGTGCGATTCGCATGGTATCTCGAGCCTGTACATACCGTACGAGGAGATGAATGCTTCCACGCTCTTCTCGACCGTCGAGCTGCCGGTCTGGGCGATCCTACAGGACGGGGATATCTTCAGGGCAAGCTGGCTGCCCACCAGCAGGATCAACTACACAGTGCTGGCTCCGGCGGTTTACCACTTCAACGCGACGTGCCTTGCTGTCGAGGCGGTCGACTGGGGCGACCGAGAAAGCCTGGCAGGCGTTTCGGGGGTTCAGGTGGCGCTCTACTGGGACACGTATGCGCACCCCTTCAATGGCACCCACGGGCTGCTTGGCTACTTTGGGCCCACGCAGAGGGCGAGCCTTGTCAGGCAGGATGGGCAGGTCTACATCGACACGAGCTCCTTAGCCCCAGAATATGGCCAAATACCTGTGGACAGCACGCTTTCGGTCCCTGAATCCAAGGTCGAGGCGGAGATTGCCGTGGTCACTTATGCCGATTATCATGGAATAATTGCAACGGTAGGCGGCCCGGAAGGGCTGTGGCTTCAACTAGTCCCCGGGCATTCATCATCAATACTGTATAATCCAGCCAGGGATGGTAGAATACTGCTTGTGGGCACGATTTAGGGAATTAATGGTCTGTCAGAAAGAAGGGACATGGAACGCAGGTGTAGGAGCATGCATACAGCAATAACTGCAATAATGATATCTGTCGCAATGGTCGCAGCAGTTGCCGGATTAGCGGTAGGGGGGAAGTACATTGCGATGCAGGTGCCGAAATCCTCCGAGGTCACAGTCCAGACTAAGGTGGCTGAGATTGGCAATGTCATTTCGAGTAATGAAACAGGCATCGTTTTCGGGTTCTCGACCGGCGGATTGCCGATGGTTGAAAGTGATCTGGGTGTTTTCAATGTCACCCTCAACCTCCCAGGGGGATCCCAGACCGTCCTGATCGGTAAGAGAGGGCTGTGCATAGTGGGCGGATCGATAGCAAGCCCCCCAAAGGAGAACTTCTCGGTTTTGGGTGCAGGGAAAAGCTCCGGTTTTCTGGACGATGGAAGCAGGGTCAGGATCTTCAATGGAATGCTTGAAGGTGAGCGGGCAGTATTCATAATGCCCGTCACCGCGATCGGATACGATTGTTCTGCGAGTGATCTCAAAGTAAGGACGCATTCGGTAAGGATAATTGTCGGGAGCATCGAGGGATCTTTTTCGGCAGCCGGAACTTTTGATCTCTTGCTTCTAAAGAGTTGCTGGAAGGACCTGACTTTCTCGAGGTATGTTGATTTGCCTGGAGGCGTGGAGATCTTCGTGGACGGGGTCAAGGCACTCAGCTTCTCTGTAAGCAGGGGGGACAAGGTTACAGTCGATCTAGGTTGCGTCTGCTACACTCCGATCTGGCTAGGGTGAGGCCGGTGGACAGGCCTGTCACAACCATAATTTTTATCGCCTCCCTTCTGGCATCCGGATCGGTTTTCGCAAGCGCCTCGGCTGCCTTCTGGGATAGAGCTGCCATGATCATGGAAGAGAGCGTTGTAAAAGGCATGGCTCTTCAGATGGCAGCAGGGGCGGCGGAGGCTGCCAGCGAAGCTGTGCAGACCGGCACGGCAGTTAAAACATATGTCATCTTCTCTGAAGAGGCATTGGTCGAGGCCTCAGGTACAAGCATAACCGTAGTCGCCACATTCAAGGGGAGCCTGATTAATGCATCAGTCTCTTTAGTAGGCAGAATAGACATCCAACCCTCGAGGATCAGTTCTTCATCATTCACCGTGACGGCTTACCCGAATGGGACGGCGATAATCTCGGTCTCGGGGCGAGGAGCCGAGGGGATTTAAGCAAGACTGAAGTTTGGGGTCGAGCCCCGAGTGGCAGAAAATGGATCAGGCCTTCGAAGCCGCGATTGCTTTCGCGATATTTTTGGCAGCTTTTTCGGCATCGCAATACACAGCGGTCGCAATCTACGAATCATCGATGGATATGCTATCTAAGCCGAGGCTGGAGGCGGCTGCTTGCATAGTGGCATCAGAGATTTTGATGCAAAATGGGAACTCTTCAGAAAGATGGTCATCCTGGGAGCCTGTTTGTGAAACCAACTATTATTTTAGCCCCGCACCAAGAGTGGAGATCGCAATCAGGGCCGCCTGCTACAGCATTGACCCATCAGGCGGAGTTACAAGAATATGGATCAAGCAGGAACCCGCCATGCATCCCCCCGGCGCGGGCGCACAGAAATACGTGAGCGGGATCGTCCTTGAAGACGGGACTTTTGTAAGGCTTGAGGTATATGCAAGCGATGGACTTGGCGGTGAGTTTTGATGGGATCCCTGATTAGACAAGCGATATCGCCACAAATGAAGGGTTGGGGCAGAGGCGTTGCGTTGATTTTTGACTGCATGGTGGCCTGCGTTATTATGATAATAGGCCTTGCTGCATACAGCTCGCTGGCTACCCAAGCACCACCCGAGCCGGATCAAGGACTCGGGGATTACGCAACACATGTCCTGAGCTTTTTGGACTCGAATGGTTGCCTTGCACGGCTGATAGAGGGGCATGACTCGGCAGCGGTGCGCAAGATCATGGGGGAGCTGCTGCCAGAGGGTACGAATTACTGCCTATGCGTCTATTCACCCTACTGGGAGCTAAACTGGTCCTTCTTCTCGCAAGGGTTTGACCGGAGAAACGCAGCGGCTTCGTCTCCATATCTAGTATCCTGCGAGTCGAACCCGGAGCCGCACCTAGTCACGCTGGCAATATCAAAGTGAAATTAATTTCATAGCAGAACGTAATGGCCTGGCAATGCGTGAGGCAGAGCACAGTGCCCTGGAAGTGGGCACAATGAGCTCAATCGCATTTTTGGGCTCCAGGGTCACAAATACATCTGAGCAGAATCCATTGGGAACCGATCATCCAAGCTAGTTTATTTATCCTCTCTAGATCTGCAGGGGTCTGCTGATGGGTTGGAGTCGCAGCATCAGTAAAACGGCAGGCATTTCACGCCCTGTTGATTTGATCTTGACCGCTTTCGCAGCTCTATTGGTCACGGCTGCTGTTGCATCGGAAGGCAGGGTTACTGAAAGCCACCGTACAGAAGTAGGAACAGACCTACAGACCATAAGATCACTAAACATGCTGATTCAGAGAGCGTATCTCTCGGAGCCCGGGAGCGGGACCGTCTGCATCGTACATTGGGAGGGGGGACCAGCCGAATTAACGGTCAACGGCAGCCATTCTAAGCTGGCGTTCCCAACCAGCATTGTCATGGATCAAGGGGCTTTGGGTCTGCAAGACCCCGGAGCGATCATCCAGTCGGTCCATTCGAATGGGACTCACATTATCGTTGAATACAACGTTCAAATGAACAGCCTTACAATGCCTGCAGGCGACATAGCACTGGTAATAACGAGAACCCATGATGGGATAAGCCTCATGTTGAGACCTTGAGGCAGGGCATCCTGTTTGTGCAGCGTCGATTTGAAGGAAGGCGGGTGTAGCAATGATGGAAGAATTCTGCTATGGGCTGGATAAGCCCCATAATAAAAAGGACCGAGGCTTCGCGCTTACTGCGACCGCATTGGCATTGACGTTGATACTGATCTCTACAGGCTTTGTCATTGCAAGCGCTGCTTGGCATGGATCCAGGATCGGCTTGGATTCTGATTTGGCGAACATGCAGACGGTCAGAAGCATCTTGAGGAATGCAGGCGCGTATGCCTCAAAGACAGGCAACCCGGATGACGCGGAATCCTACATAAACGAATTCATCCAAAGATCGGCTAACGAAGACCTGAAAAGGCTTATGCCCTTGCCCGACGGCACCGGTTACACTACGACTACAGATGCTCCTGATTTCGGCCTATACAGAGCTCGGAGCGGCTTGGGCGGAATCGGCGCCGTTTCTGTTGAAGGACTGCCTGCAGGATCGTATGCAATAGTTGCAGACACGCACGGAAATTTTGAGTTGGCTGGACCGGCTGAAGCGGGCATGCCGCTTGAGATCACAGTCGATCAGCATGTGACTGAGGCCTATTTGGTCGTTTATTCCCCTGAGTCGGCATCGTGGCGCTACCCTCAAACTGGAGTCGGCTTGGTCAATGTTTCGCAATCATACACTGTTTCGTACAACAGTCCGATAATTAATGCAAGCGCATGGGCATCTCCTCCCGGATTCGCATATTTGCTGGTGCGCAACGTCCCTCCCCTCGCGCTCGTGCTTGTCGAGGAATCCACAGGGATCCTGAGGGGGTCAGCATGGAAGAGCCCTGCGGACATGGCAGCTTTAGACGGGGTGCCAGAGTTGCTGGTCCATGTGGCTGACGCGCCATTCATAGGAATTTTGAGGGTGCTCGGGGCGACTGCATGGGTTAAGGCGGACATCGCGGGGGGAGATGTCTTCCGCTACACCAATAGCTATGGGTAATGATGGGGGCGTCAGTTATTTTGTACCAAGGCATCAATCGGATCGGCCAGACAAAGGAAAATGGATCGGGATGTTTTGAGCCACCAGCATTAGGAGTTTTTGTTGTGGCACTTATGCTAGCAGCATCAAGCATGGTGCAACCGCTTGAGGGGGGGCAAAGCTACGTTACGTTTTACAGTGGAGGCGGGGTCCTCTTGGCGCCAGATGCGACCGCCCATGGAGGTAGAACAGGCACGGTATACGTACTCTCGGAGATGCCGCGGCCGCAAGCATGGTCGGAGCCATTCATCTCCCCTCCCCAAGGAGCGCCCGCGGACCAATGGGCGGAAGCAAACGGATATGCCTTTGAGGGCACGGCGCCCTCGTCCGAAGCCCTCTCCCTTAATGTCACCAATGGTTCCCTGGCATGGACCAACAAAGGCATCGCCAGGGCGAAGGGCACCTACAACTTTACGCTTTGGAAGGCTTTCGACCAGCCGCTCTACTACTACAACATCTCGATCAGCATCTTTGCCTCGAAGGGCGCATGGAACATCTACTCCCCTCCACTCTACCTCACGATCACGGCACATGACCAGAAAATGACTCCTATCGTCACGCTAAGGTTCAATACCTCTGGGACATCGCTTTATGGGAATGCATCCGCTTATGGCGGGGCAACCGTGGCGCTACTCGGAATTAACAATGCCTCACATACATTCACCCTATTTTCTGGAGGTTATGGCGAGCAGGCAACTCTGGAGCAGGGGCAATCGCAGAAGCTCTCCTTCACGTGCTTCACCCCGCTGAAATGCCTGTCAATAAATTACTTCATAAACGAAACCGCCTATGGGGACTACGACGCCTCTTACATTGTGAAGGTTGAGGATGTCATAATGACTCCGGGCGCACCCGCCGCAGCCTTATTCGGCGTACCAGCAGGCGAGTGGTGGTACACCGCCAGCAACGGGGAGACAGTCGCTTGGCAGGTCACCAATGGCGCAGGGGTGCTGGACCTCGCAAACCTCCCAACGGCATTCAACGGTGAGTTTTCATCCGCAACGACCGGGGCATGGGTGCCGCAGGGGCTCTCAAGCTTCTCGGTCTCCAGTGGCTGCCTCAATACGAAAGGCTCCGGGGGGGAGATGACGAACAACGGGCTGGGGCAACCAGCCTCGAGCTTCCCAGGAGCGCTCTACGCCCTGCCCGTTTATGGAGAGGGCGACTTTTACGTTGCCGTGAGGGTGGCGCTCTCTGGATGGACAACATCACCACAATATACCAGCAGGATAGGATTGGCTCTCACGGACACGTCTGGGAACATAATAGCATACCTGACTGCAAAGTTCAACAGCCCCAGGATGTCGTCGGCAATAAATTTGGAGGACTGCTACTACGGAGTCCAGCCCAACAACGCAAACGGCGGATCCCTTTTGAGATACGGAAGGTCATCGCTCACGCTGAACATCTCGAGAGTTGGTTCGGAATGGAACATCTACTGCGCCGAGACAGAGACTAATTTCACTGCCACTGGAACTAATGCCCAAGTAGGAGGGATCCTGCTGCACCACGCCAACACGATCAATGGCATGAATGCAGGGTGGGATTACGTCCGCACAAACCTCCCAGCAGACATAGGCGTCCTGAGCGGGAGCCCAGACCAGCAGGCAGTAAGGATCGGGAAGTTCTATGCCAACACCACTCTCACATATACTGAAACCGATTCCGGGATGCCGCTGCTTGTTTCAAGCACAACGCAGGACTCTGGTGGGCTCAAATTTGCCGGGGTCTCTGAGGGGGACTTGGTTACACTATTCGGATCGGATGGATCCGCCGTTTTCAATGCAACCGTGACTGGAGGCACATCAGGGATCACCGTCGCAGGAGTGGAATTGCCATTCACCGGGACGGCTTCGGTCATATGCAGACCCATTTCCAGACCGATTGCGCAATATTCCGGAAACATTTCCGGCGGCGACACGCTCTCCCTGACTTGTGACGATCAAGGTGCTTACTCGATCTCGAAAGTCTCCACAGGAGGCGACTGGTCCGGTGTGTTGGTGACCGGATTGCAGCAGGGCTGGAAAGTGACAGTCACAGGCGGGGGCTCTGATGCAGTCCTGTATGCAGGGCACTCCGGACGGGTTTTCGTTCCTCTGCCAACAGAAACAGTTTCGCTCTCGGTCTTCAAGCCGACCGCTGCAGTGCGTTACACACTCCAGCAGGGGAATGCATATTTCCTCGAGAGAATGCTGGGTTTCCCTGAATTAGCCACCTCCGATACGATCTTCTATGAAATATCAACCACAGGGTACAGATACAGGGTAGAAGCCCAAATCCTTTCGGTCGATCGGCAGGACGGTTGGGCGCTTGGTAGCCTCGACAAGATTACTTTCAGGTTCGGCATTTATGAGGGAGGGGGGCTTATGCACGAGGTTACCCCGACGGTCATGATAGGAGAGAGCGGAACCAGCATCCCGGTAACAAAGACGGGCGCATATACCTTCGCTGCCCTGATTCCGACCGGATCCGAGCCATTGTTGGTGAAGTTGAAGGATCCAATGTCAGGGATCATCGTGGAGGGGAGGCTTATTTTTGGGCATTAAATGAGAATTATCTTCCATATTTGTTCTAGAAAGCGACGCAACCTATTGAATGCGGGAACTGCCGCAGCGATGGTAGCAGCCCTTGCGGGTTTAAAAATAGCATTTTTAGTGATCGAATTCGCTTCAGGACCAAGGAGAAAAAATTTTGCAACCCCTTTTGCACATGCTCTGCGCAAGAGGGGGGTCCAGCCACTAGACCTGCGGGGAGTCGCCCGACTTTTTCAGCCTCGTCGGTATTGTGAATATCACCGCCAGAAGGGTGCAAACAAGGACGCCAAGACCCGCTGATAGGATGAGCGGGGTTGCGCCACTGGCTGGATTGGCAATGATCGAAGACGCATCCAACGTAACTTGCCTTATGAAGATAAGGGACACCAAACCGACGATCTCGTGCCAGAGCTTTGGCTCCCCCTCCAAGTACTTGACCGCCGCTTTGCCGCCCAGGAAGATCGCTATTCCTACAACAAGCAGGTCAATCGTATTTGAGAGGAAAAGGCTTATGAAAAACGCCAGCTGATCAGGGAGGGTCACGCTCATTATCGCTAGGCTGAATCCCTGGTAGACGGCCACGGAGGCAATTATGCTGGCGATGACTGTAGTTATGAACCGGATTGGAGACTCTGACCAGACCTGCTTAAGCGCGCCGTCTATCCTGAAACCCTTAACCAGCAGTATCGCCCCAACGACCACGCCCAAGGTAATCAGGGCATAGCTTATCAGATCAAGGAAGTACAGCAGGGTGGTGATTATCAGGATTGCCCCAGGGACCCCCAATCCGAGCTTAGAGTGCTGCGGCTCTGAGAGCTTCTTGAGGTATCGGTAAAGCAGGACGTACGTTTCTTCGACGCTCTTCTCTTGCTGGACAAATATCCTCTTGACCGAGATAATAGGTATCCTCGACTGGATTGTCGGTATTACCTGTTCATCGGCAGCCCCGTCGCTTACGAAGACCACTCCGTCAGCGTCGAAGCGCCTGAGGACCTCATCCAGCTCTCGGCTTATCTTGAGGTCTGCCTTAAATCCCCCTTCAGCGGATCCGGCTATAACAGCGACCTCGCATTCGTAGCCTTCGCTGAGAATCGAGTCATAAGTATTTATTGCTGCGAATATAGAATTGACATCCGAGTCCTCTGGGCTCTTTATGGCGAAAAGGGTAGCCACGGAAGAGACCGCTTCCCTGCCGACTACTGGAGTCCTTACTCCAGTGACCCGGCCGACGTCATCATCCTTGTCCACGCTCAGGACGAGTACCCTCTTGCCCTTGAGGCTCATTAACTCCACTATTTAGGTATCGTGAGGAGTCGATATTTAAAACGTTCCCAAATGCGACAGAAATGCTTAAAAATGGCTCAACTCGGCTGTGCGCTCACCCGGAAAAATCGCGGCTCACAAAAAACCCAGATGTTAATGGAAAAGAATTGGGATGCCCGAGATACCCATCTGTTTGCTTGAAAAAGGAAGGTTTAGTTGCTGCCGTTGGCTTCCCTGTCCTCTAAAAGTGCGGCATACTCCTCAAATGTGAGGCGCTCGCCCTTCTTCAGCTTCTCGTTTGCCCTGGCAACTAGCTCATTTCTCTTCGAAAGGAGCAACTTGGCCCTTTCCGCAAGCTCCTGTGCTTTCCGCTGCAGCTGCACCGTCTTTACTATCTCGTACTTAGTCCTTGCATCCGAAAGCTTGATTTTTGATTCCTTTATGGTCTCCCAGATCGTGTTCATTTCAGCCCTGACAGAGTTGAGCTCGTCGATTGTCTTAGCGCCCTCCTCATGGGCAGCCATGAGCTTGTCGTGGCTCTTTTTTGACTCCTCGGCGAGGGTGAGTACTTCCTGGTGGACCGCGTTGGCTTTGTCCTTCAGTTCGTTGAATTTGGCACGTAGGCTTGAAATTTCCTGGTCAACATCCTTGACTTTCTTGAAATGCACTAACTTCTTCTCGATCTCGGTTATCTCTTGAACGAGCTTCCGGTCCTCCTCAATTGTAAGGCTAGTAGTCTGGTATTTCCAGGTCAGCTCTTTGTACCGCTTCACGAGACTGGCCTCTGACCCAGGCGCGCTCTCGAGGAGTGCCCTCTTCTTTTCGATTAATGTCTTGATCTTCTCCGATATCTCCGCCTTCTCCTTGTGTAACTGCTCCCTAATCCGCTTCTTCTCGGAGATTATCCGGTTCTTCTCGTCCCTCTCCGACTTTGCATTCAATGCAAGATCTTGGAGCTCGCTCAGCTTGGTCAGGAGCGCGTTCTTCTTGTCCCTCAGGGCATTTAGTCGCTGGTAGTAATCCTCGATTTGTTGTTGGATCGACTGTAATTGTCTCGTTGTTGGACCGACCTCAACTGTCCGATTCTCCATCCATTAATCACCATGTTGCCTATTGATCCTCTCCACCGGAGTGAATCCGCTGTATCTGTGCATACAGATCGCCAAGCCCTTCTCCTGTATTTGAAGAGGTAAATATAAACTCTCCTAAAACCCCCATCTCGAGCAATGCCTCAAGGACGCGCTCCGAGATCTCGATGTGGAGATCCATCTTCTCCGACATGAAGTCGTCTTTCAGGAATTCTGGATCCTCGGTCCAGAGGAGCCCCCTCTCATAGATTTCGCGCGGTAGGAGATCGCACTTTGATATGCAGTTAATTTGCGGCGCGTGGAATCTCGCCTGGACAGAGTATGAGAGGAGGAGGATCGAAACGAAGTCGGACGGCTTGTTGAGGAAGATCGAGTCTGCGAGGAAGACTGTGCAATAATTGCCGCCTGAGAGGGCGCTGGCTATGCCCCTGCCAGCGCTCCTGTAAGCGAATATCTCCATCTGACCAGGAGTGTCAGCAAGAACATAATCAGCCCCGATCTTATCCAGCTCGTCCCTCATTTCCCGTATGTGGCTCACAGAGGCATCCACCGAGGCGATCAGCGCCCCGTTCGGCCCCAGCTTGTAATCTTCCACAAGCCGGTCATAGTCGATGTAGTCTCTGATATCCACGTCAGGGGAGTATGGCAGCCAACGGACCCCAGGGTCAAGGTTCAGCGTGGCCACGCTGACATCTGAGCTACTGATCCTGTCGCGGAGAGATAGGACCAATGTCGATTTTCCTGAGCCTGCAGTGCCCATTAAGAACGCGAATTTCAAGCACATTCCCTCCTGACCAAGGCTCCGATCTGCCTGGCCGCAGACACTAATCCGCCCTCAGCAGAATCCAGGGCTTTGGACAGCGAGTCAGCGTCTTGCGCATAAGCGCTGAGGTGCATTTCGATCACTGGGAGTGCCTCGGAGCCCTTCGGATGGGACTTGAAATACACGTTCGGGTGCAGCCTCCTGACTTCGTCGATTGCTGAGGCCAGAGTTGATTCGGGGACCCTTTCAAGCAGCAATGTCCTCTCGCCGTAAACTGCGCCGGAGCGCTTAGAAAGGGCTGGCAGGACGCTTGATTCGAACATAGCCTTCATCTCCTTAGGCACGCCTGGCAAGCAGAAGATGCGCGTTCCCCTGAGCTCGGCAGAGACACCGGGGGCGGTGCCGACATCATTCCTTATTGGCTCAGCCCCAATGGGGAGGTATGCCATCTTGATCCTTTGGGGCGCCATCGGCAATCCCATAGCAGAGTATTTCTCGGAGACCATGCGGAGAGCCTCCTCGTTCAGGGTGTTTGGCACCCGGAGGGCTGACGCGAGCGCCTCCACGGTCATGTCGTCGTAGGTCGGCCCGAGGCCGCCCGTAATTATTATGGCACCCGGCCTCCTCGAGAGGGCTTCGATTATTGCACCAGAGATCTCCTGGACGGAGTCGCCTACCACGACTATCCGGGTAACGGAGGCGCCGATCCAGGTCGCCCGGGAGGCGATCCAAGCTGCGTTTGTGTTTACAGTCTTCCCTATAAGAAGCTCCCTGCCCGAGGAGACGATCTCGATCTCCAACCGGCGACCCCTTTCGGAGCCGCTTTCATGGGTCACTTCTTGGTTGCCCACCATTTCAGGTACTCCTTTCGGACCCTCTCTTTTTCTTCCTCTTCGTTGAGCTTCTGATCCTTGTAACGTATTTCGTCTATCTCATCCCTGGAGAGCGACAGTCCGCAGCTCTGGCAGACATATCGCTTCCTTGAAGGATCGAACTTCAGAGTTCCCCCGCATTCCGGGCAAACATCGCTCACAAAGACCCACCAATCTTGAGATTCCCGTACGTCTATTAAAGAATGATCTACATATCGCGGGTTCACTTTCATCCCCCCGACGCCGCTTCCCAGTCACGTTATAACATTCCTCAGGCCAGCTTCCAAGGCAATCTTGACGGCTTTTTCCCACTCGTCCGGATCCAACCGCTTCTTTAGCTCGGGTAACTCGGCTGCCTTCCAGTGGGGCGAGTACTGATCCATCAGGTTCACCCTGGTTTCCGGACCGAGTTCCCTTGAAATGAAAGAGACTATTGGCCTCAGGCAGCATTCCAAATGGCGGGGAAGGACCAACACCCGTATGAGCAGCTCTCCCTGTTTCTTTGCCTCCTTGAGGTTTCTGGTCATGACTTCCCAGTATCCCCTCACGCCGGAGATCTTCTCCGCGCAAATGTCAGATCCGTACTTGAAGTCTATCTTGTAGATGTCCACGACGCCCCTGAGAAGAGAGGATGACTCGATTGAGTAGAAGCCGTTCGTATTGAAGAAGACAGGGGTATTCTCAGTTTCCCATAGCAGAACCCTGAGCCAGAACGGGATGTGGGGTATTGGGTCTCCGCCTACCCAATTCTGGTTCCTGCACCCTCTCCTCCTAGCTTCGTCAATGAGCGCTGCGATCTCCCTCTCCCCGTAAGCTGCCCCCTCCGCGAACTGTTGGCTTATCTCCCAGTTTTGGCAGTGGATGCAGGCGAAGTTGCAGCCCAGGCTAATTCGGCCGGACTTTAGATCCGTATACCGTGAAGCTGGGCACAACTTCTGGCTCCTCCCCCAGATGGTCAAAGCATGAGTGAACCCTGAACTCCCTTCCAACCCTGCAGAAACCGAGTTCGCCCTTGAGACGATCGACGCCGCACCTCCTCTCGCAGAGCCTGCAAGAGCGCATGATGGACTCGCCAATCCTTGCCTTCAGGTGGAGAAGCGACTTCTCTGGCGGATCCCCGAGTTCATCAGGATGGATCCTTCCCGAATCCAGATCGCACATAAGCTCCTCCATCTTCCTGAGGGAGGCGCTATGGATAGCCCACAAGGCATCTTCACTGCTATCGGATCCCCACTCGACTGGGACGTGCCTTGAGATGACGAACTTGGGAAGGAACCTCCCTTTGAGGATCCCCGCATACCGGGGCATCGAGGAGACGACTTTCGGGTCTTCCAATGCCCTGACCGCATCAGGTCTCCATAATCTCCACACCAAAAACCACCTCTCAGATCCTCACATTGATCCTGCTGCCGCAGTAGGCGCAGGAGCTCCCCTTGAGCCTCAACGAGGTCACCTGGAACCCGATCCTACCGATTACGAGCTTCCCGCACGATGGACAGTATGTGTTCTCATACTTGTGCCCAGGGACGTTTCCCAAGTAAACATATTTGAGACCCTCCATCTTTGCCAGGTTCCAGAGCTCCTCTAGGAGACCCTCGGCAGGGGATCCCGGCCCCTCGTATCTGTAGCTTGGGAAGAACCTGAGGATGTGGAAAGGGGTCTCGTCGCCCAGATTTTCAATGATCCACTTAACCAGCTTTGTGAAGGCTCCCCTGATCTCCCCCTGCCAAGGCACAATGAGGTCAGTTATCTCGATGTGAATGCCTTTTGATTTCATGGTTAAGAGGGACTCGAACACCGGATCCGCGCTCGTGACGCCGCAGAATGACCGGTAAAAAGCAGGATCCCCGCTGCCCTTGAAGTCAACGGTTGCGGCATCCAGATAAGGGCGGATTGCCTCAATCGCATCAGGAGTCATATACCCGTTTGTCACGAATGTATTGAACAGCCCGCAGGTGTGCGCCTCCCGCGAAGTGTCAAAAGCGTACTCGAAGAATATCGTCGGCTCCGTATAAGTGTAGCTTATGGATGAACAGCGCAGGGAGAGCGCCTCGCTCACGACCAGCTCGGGAGGGAAGTCCTCCCCGGAGATTGTCTCCTCTTGGCTTATAACCCAATTGTCGCAGAAATTGCATCTGAAGTTGCAGCCAACGGTAGCAATCGAGAATGCAGTGCTTCCAGGGTGGAAGTGGTAGAGCGGCTTCTTCTCGATTGGGTCGACAGCATAGCTGGCTGCCTTGCCGTAGACCAGCGTTTCCAGCCTGCCGCCCCGGTTCTCCCGCACCCTGCAGACACCCCGCTTCCCTGGCTGGATCACGCAACGCCAAGCACACAGGTTGCACCTTACCGCGCCATTGTCCAGCTTCTGGTATAGCATGGCCTCCAACATGATTTCCCCGCATAAGTCTTAAGAGGGGACAGATATTAAGAATTTTGAGCTGGTCACTATGATAGTGGTCCCCGGTCCGTCGTCGATAGACCTCGGCAAGAGAGTTGCAGGGTTGATTTCTGCAGCAACAGCAGATCTAGACTATAAAAACTTCCCGGACGGCGAGTCATACCTCCGCCTGTCAAGATCCGTGAAAGGCGAGGAAGTGGCGCTCATCCACACGACTTACCCCCAGCAGGACAAGCGCCTGATCGAGCTTCTTCTGATCACTGACGCGCTGAAGGATCTAGGAGCAGAGAGGGTCAAGGTAGTCGTCCCGTACATGGCTTACGCGAGACAGGACACCAGGTTCAGGGATGGAGAAGCAGTCAGTATAAGGACGCTCTTCAAGGTTGTCGAGGCGGCAGGCGCAGACGAATTCTACACGGTAGACATCCATAAGGAGGCGACCCTGGGGGCTTTCAGAATCAAGGCGAAGAACCTCTACGGCACCGAGGTGATAAGCGAATATTTGGGGACGATGGACCTCAAGGATCCGTACATACTCTCCCCGGACAAAGGAGCCATAATGATCGCGAAGAGGGTTGCGGAACGGCTTGGGTCGGATTACGGCAATTTCGAGAAGACCCGCGACAGGATCAGCGGTGCAATAACCGTTAGGGGAGAGGCAGTGGACGTGAAAGGCAAGGATGCAGTGATAGTCGACGATCTGATCAGCACAGGGGGGACGATAGCGAACGCTGCTCGGCTCCTAAAGGAATGGGGCGCCAGAAGAGTTGTTGCGGCATGCACGCATCCTTTGCTGGTTTCAGGCGCCTCGGAGAGGATGCGCGAGGCTGGTGTGGACGAAGTCCTTGGCACTGACACAGTAAGCAGCCCGATAAGCCGCATAAGCGTCGCCCCGCTCATAGCGAAGGAGCTACGCTAGGTTGCCGAAGAGCACCTTCCTCCTACTCTCAGGAGAGCACCCGACGCTCCCTTATGCTGAGGTCAGGGCGATCCTTAGATCGGACGGGATCGGTTACGTCGAGAATGAGAAGGGCGACCAAGTGCTCATCCTGACTCCAGAGAAAAGGATCGAAGGGCTGTTGAGTTCAAGGGCTGCACTTGTGATGGAGGGAGGGGAGCTCTTGGGGCGGGCAGAGCTCAGCATGGATTCGGTCATGCACACCAGCAGGGACATAGACTGGGGGTTTTTGGGGGGCAGGACCTTCGGAGTGAGGGCTACCAGGGTCAAGAGGTATTGGGACGAGGCAGAACTGCAGACCCTCGAGAAGGCCATTGGCGACGCTGTTCCAAGGAGCCTTGGTGCAAGGGTGGACCTGAGCAGACCTGATGTCTGGATCAGGGCAGTCATATCAGGGGGGAGCGTCTACATCTTCTCGCGCGGTTTCATTACGGACAGGGGGGCATTCGTGAGGAGGAGGCCGAAGACCCGCCCGTACTTCCACCCCGGCGTCTTGGAGCCAAAGATCGCTAGGGTTTTTGTGAACCTGTCAGCGGTCAAGCCCAAGGAACTTTTCCTGGACCCCTTTTGCGGCACAGGGGGGTTCCTCATCGAGGCCGCGATGATGGGCATGGATGCAGTGGGTATCGATCTGGACCTGAGGATGGTCGTTGGCGCAATGAATAACACACGGTTTTACGATCTTGATTGCGGCTTGGTGCACGGGGACGGAACGTCAGGCCTTGTTAAGAAGGCTGACGGGATCGCGACCGATCCGCCGTACGGGAGGGGCACATCCACAGGCGGGGAAAGGGTCGAGGACCTGATAAGGGGGCTCGCCAAGATGGCGCGCGACGCCCTCAAGAACGGCGGGAGGATCTGCTTCGCCTCGCCCTCTGAGATAAGCCCATCAATGATCGCCAAGGAGGAGGGGCTCAGGATCCTCGAGGAGCATTCGATGAGAGTCCATAAATCGCTGACGCGCGCGATAGTAGTCGCAGAGAGGGAGTGAAAGTGAGGGTAACATTCCTAGGGACATCTGCCGGGACGCCTACGCAAGACCGCGGTCTCCCCTCGGTATTGTTGGAGGTGGACGGGGAGCAGATACTTCTGGACTGCGGGGAGGGCACCCAGCGCCAAATGATGAAGGTCGGAGCCAGTCTGGGCAAGAGGATGAAGATCTTCATAACCCACATGCATGGGGATCATATATTCGGCCTCCCGGGGCTCATCCAGACAATGAACCTCATCAACAGGTCGCACCCCCTAGATGTCTTCGGCCCGCCCGGGATCAGGGATTTCATAGAGCAGACCACGGTCCCGGCGATGTGCGAGCCAGCTTTCGAGCTGGATGTGCACGAGGTCGGATGCGGTGAGATATTCAGCAGCAGGAATTACAGTGTGGCGGGCGCATGGGGGGAGCATTCCGTCCCCAACATAGGTTACAGGATCACCGTGGGCGGAAGCCAGGGGAGGTTCCTACCGGAGAGGGCGAGGGCGCTCGGGGTGCCCGAGGGGCCCCTTTGGGGCGAGCTCAAGTCAGGAAAGCAGGTGATCCTAGAGGACGGGAGAGAGGTGAAGCCCTCGGATGTGCTAGGCGAGCCAGTCAGGGGGATCTCAGTCGTCTACTCAGGGGACACTAGGCCAAGCGATGGAATCGCCAGGCTCGCGGAGGGCGCTGACCTGCTCATACACGAGAGCACATTCTCGGAGGAGCTTAGGGAGAGGGCCTGGGCCGAGGGGCATTCCACTGCCCGGGGGGCTGCCGAGGTTGCCAGCAGGGCAGGGGTAAAAAAGCTGATCCTGACTCATTTCAGCGCGAGGTATCCCGACGCAGCTTTCCTGGAGGAGGAGGCGAAGGCTGTCTTCGCCTGCACCTATGCGGCAAAGGATTTTGAGAGCTACGAGCTGAAGACCTGACGGGCCGCAGCGACCGACTCAAGGGCTTCGGGGATCGTGTTGGCCTCGACTACCGCTGTAAGAGGGGGGATGTCGATCCCCCTCTTCAAAAGCTTCCAGTCGATGGTCCCCCTGCCGACAGGGAGGTGCGCGTCTCGGTCTCCCATATTGTCGTGCAGGTGCAGGTGCCTGATGCGCCCCTTGAGCTGCACGAGGAATTCCTTCAGCAGACCCCTTGTGTTGGCATGCCCGACGTCGAGCGCAATCTCAAACTCCAAACCCTCCTCTGAAGCCCTGAGGAAATCCTGAGGGGTCTGGAAGAAGAGCCTTGTCCCCGCGGGCATGTTCTCTATGCAAACTTCCACCCCCTCCCTGGCGGCATGTTCGCAGATCTCGGAGAACGACTCGGAATTCAGCTGCCAGTGGGCTTCCGGATTCCCGCGACCGTCCGGCGGGAACGACCCCGGGTGAACCACCACCAGGGGGGCGCCCAGCTCACGGGCGTGGTCAATTGACTCCTTCACAAGCAGGGTGGATAGGCGCTTCAATCTTTCGTTTGTGGAAGCTATATTCAGGTCAATTATCGGGGCATGGACCGTGTAAAGGACATCCAATGCCGAAGTTAGGTCGAGCAGGAGCCTGATCCTGGATCCATCCAGCCGATCCGCCCAGTCATCTATTAATTCTATTACGGGCGGGGTGGATTCTCGATAGAACCCTATTTTCGTGAAGGTCTCTCCGAACGTGCAGAGTGTGGATATCCCGATTGGCATACCTCATCTATTGGCCTCCCGTCCACAGTCCTAGTTGCAAGCCAGTCAATAAATGATTTTGGGTCCTCGGTCTCTACGGTGAACTTGATAGGTCCCAATGGTGACTCCCCTTCGGGCATGCAGAAGGATACGTGCCCGGCGTAGGCCACCTGCTTGTTGATGTAGAAGGTGAGCTGGTTGCCCCTGACCCCCTTCAGCATGAGCTTTCTTGCCGCGTCAAGTATGCGCTCCCTGCGTAGGAGCTGCCTCAGCGTCACCAGCATCGATTCGTCGCCTTCCTGGACGAGGATCCTCTGTTTTCCCCTCTGCATGATGCGGGAAGGCTTTGTTCCGGTCAAGTTGGAGACTGCCCTCGCCACCTTCTCCTCATCCTCGGTAGGGCGTATCTCCGCCTCAACAACTACTTTCGCCATCTAAACTCACCGCTGAAGATGCGCTTGGCGGAGTCGACAAGCTCCGGGATGGGTCCCTCGTTGATCAGCACTAGGTCAGCCAGGGCGATCACCGATCCAAGACCGACGCCAAGCTCCCGCATATCCCTTTCCTCGAAGCTTTTCCAGTCCTTGGGATCGTCCGCCCTCCCACGCTTGAGGAGGCGCTCGAATCGCGTCTTAGGGGAGGCATGGACGGCTATGAGTAAGATATTTTCGTTTGACCGCAGGTAGTTGAGCTCGTCGAGGCTCCTAATGCCTTCTATAACGATGGGCGAGCCGTTCTTAGGGGCCCTCTCAAGGCATTTTTTTGCTACGACGCTGTTACCGTGTTCCCTACGCAGGTCGAGCATCAGTGCCCCCAAAGACTCGGGGGTGATCTGGATCCCCCTTGCCCTGGCCTCGTCCCTTATCACGTCACCCATATTCAAGACTGTGAGCCCCATCAAGCGGGCGGTGTCAGAGACTACGGACTTGCCAGATCCGGGCATACCCGTTATGCAGTATATCACTAAGCTCCCCGAAAAAGAAGTTAAAAGTATCCGCATATAACGGTTATCCAGAGTGGTATTGTATGGAATCGGTCAGGGCTTTCTTCGCTCTCGAGATATCTGAGGACATGAGGCAGAGGATAGCTGATCTCGGTAAAGAGGTAGCCAGGTCAGGCGCAGACGTCAAGGTAGTGGAAGCGGAGAATCTCCATGTGACAATGAAATTCTTGGGGGAGGTGCCCCTCTCTAAGATCGATGAAATCGCGGGCGCGCTGGAGAGCATTAAGATGAGGAGTTTCGAGCTGGAGGCGAGGGGGGCAGGCGCATTTCCAGACAGGCGGATGATAAGGGTGATGTGGGTGGGGATCGGTAAGGGCGCAGGCGAGGTGACGGAGGTCGCCAGGAAACTTGATGAAGCGCTTGGTAGGTTCGGATTCCCGAAGGAGAAGAGGTTTGTCCCCCACATAACGGTCGGCAGGGTAAGGTCCCCAAGAAACAGGGAAGCCCTGCTGAATATCTTGGACAGCCATTCACAGACAGTCTTCGGCACGACGCTGGTAGACCGGCTAGTCCTCAAGAAAAGCACGCTCACAGGCGCAGGCCCAATCTATTCAAACCTGAAGGTGTTCCCATTTGAATGACGGGCGGGAGATCTCAGCAGTAAAGTCTGAGGTCCTGAAGAGGGTAAGACCGACGGAGGAGGACAGGGAGGAGATCCTCAGGGCTGTGGAGATCGCCAAGGGGAGGATCCTTGAGGCAGCAAGGGGGAAGGGCCTGGAAGTGAGGGTTGAAGTGGAGGGATCCATTGCCAAGGACACATGGATCTCCTCGGACAGGGACGTTGATCTTTTTATCATATTCCCCCCCGGTGCCGGGAGGGAGGCCATAACCGGCGTTGGGCTGGAACTAGCAAAGGCAGGGGCAGGGGAGAGGTGGAAGACAGGTTACGCGGAGCACCCTTATATCGAGGCTGAGGTGCTAGGCTGCAAGATGGACATAGTGCCGAGCGGGGAGCTCGTGCCCGGCAAAAAGGCAATGACCGCTGTCGACAGGACCCCATTGCATACAAGATACGTGCGGGAGAGGCTCTGCGAGGATGGGAAGGACGAAGTGAGGGTCCTGAAGCAGTTCATGAAAGGGATCGGGGTCTACGGGGCAGAACTGAAGGTTGGCGGCTTCTCGGGCTATCTCTGCGAGCTCCTCATAATCAAGTACGGTAATTTTGAGGAGACCCTAAGAATGGCTGCGGAATGGCGGATGAGGGAGGTCATAGATATAGAAGGGCATTACAGCTACGGATCCGCCCTTGATGCATTCGATTCCCCCCTTGTTGTTGTAGACCCGGTGGACAGGAGTAGGAATGCTGCGGCAGCAGTGTCCCTTCGCGCTCTCGCAACGTTCATCTCGGCATCGCGCCATTTCCTGAAAAGGCCTTCAATCGCTTTCTTCTTCCCTCCGACCGACCAGATTGAATTGGGCGAGCTGATTGGGATGGCGGAGGGGAGGGAGACTGAGTTGATTGCGATTGAAACAGCCTGCCCTAGCATACCTTCGGACGTGCTCTGGGGGGAAATCCACCACAGCCTCTCAAAGGTTTCTGGCCTGCTCAAGGAGAAGGGATTCAAACTTCTTGATGCACATGCTTGGTCGGACGAGGAAGAGAGAGTGATCTTCCTGCTCGAACTTCAGGAGGGCAGGATTCCGGAGGCTGAGCTCCACCCTGGCCCGTCCGCAATCTTCCCAGACGACGAGGAGAGATTCCTTGAGAAGCACCTGGAGAACCCAAGGACTGTCGCTGGCCCTTTCATCTCTGGCGACAGGTGGTGTGTAATCAGGAGGAGGGAAGCCACTGATGCCAAGAAGGTGCTCGAGGAGAGCCTCCCGAAGATGCAGCTGAGCCCAGATCTCGCTGCCGAGATCAGGCAAGGCTTCAGCATATTTTCGGTAGGCGAGCTGATCAGGCGTTCATCGGAGAGGCGGGACCTTCTGCTAGAGCTCTTCATGTTCTTGAGGAAGAGACCCCTATGGCTGGAGTAGTCGTCCCCCTTGAGGACGTAAGGCTCAAGGCAGTATTCTCCTACCCCCACTTCTCATGTGCCCACTATGAAGCGGTGCTCGCTGACCTTAGGGCTTTGGAGGTGGAGGGAGTGGCACTCGTCGGAGATCTGGAGGCTGGAGACGCTAGACTGATAGGCAAGGGCTGCGCCGGAGTGGTCTGCATGGGGGTTATCAGGGGCCACAACATCGCGCTGAAGATAAGGAGGAGCGACTCGCCCAGGGAAAGCCTTGAGGGAGAGGCAGCATGCCTGGAATACGCGAACTCGTTCGGAATTGGCCCAAGGCTTTACGGCGCAAGGAGAAATGTGATAGCCATGGAGCACATAAGCGGGAAGAATTTTGCAAAGTGGATCGAGGAAGAGCCGCGGACAGAGGCGGTCAAGCGGGCTGTCCTGGACATCTTAGGGCAGTGCCTGTCCCTTGACTTGCACGGTCTGGACCACGGCGAGCTCTCGGACGCCAAGAAGCATATAATAATAAGCGAGGGCTGCAGGGCGCGCATAATCGATTTTGAGAGTGCAAGCAGATCGAGGAAGTGCAGGAACCTAACTTCGGTAGTAAGCTACCTGCTTTTCAAGGAAAGCGTTTCCAGGCTGCTTCGGGCGCACCTCACTTGGGACAGGAAAATTCTTGCGCAGATTATGAAAAAGTACAAGGCAGCACCATCGGATCGGGTCTTGGAGGCGCTCGCCACCCATCTCAAGCTTTATTAACAGAGCAGGGAATCCATGTCTTGAGGCCGAGGAATGAACTCGGCCGTTGATGAAGGAGAGTCTCGGACTTAGGGATGACGAGAACTTACCCGACTGGTGTTGGATCGGGTGATCCTAGATGCGCCAAAACGGGGTTTCTCATTGGAC
>JAULTB010000064.1:0-4045 GCA_038801655.1 Candidatus Methanosuratincola thermotaenarum
GGAGCTCTGCTGCAACATCGTCTTCGCGACCCCTTCCCGCGCCTCCCTGCTCGCATCCCTGAGCAAGAGAGAGCCTTGCATGCAGAGGGTGCTCTGCACCGGGGAGCCGATACTTGAGGCCCACAGGGAGTCCGTAAGGAAGGCGTGGGGAGCGGAGATCTTCGGGACCTACGGCACCGAGGAGGTTGACGGAATCGCATACGAGTGTGAGGCTCATGACGGCTACCACATCGTAGACGAGGACCTGATAGTCGAGATAGTAGATCCGGAGACACTGATGCCTGCCGGGAGGGGATCGGGCCTCCTTGTGCTCAGCAAGATAAACCGGACAGGGACCGTCCTGCTCAGGTACCCTGTGGGCGACATCGTGGAGGTTGACGAGAAGCCCTGCAGGTGCGGCTCCA
The DNA here is from genome assembly GCA_038801655.1 of Candidatus Methanosuratincola thermotaenarum. Lineage (GTDB taxonomy): Archaea > Thermoproteota > Methanomethylicia > Methanomethylicales > Methanomethylicaceae > Methanosuratincola > Methanosuratincola thermotaenarum. Next base: position 405 of record JAULTB010000064.1, read on the forward strand.
CCGCCCCAAGGCTGAAGTTCGTCAAGAGGACTACAGAGAGCCTGTACCTCTACAACGGGCTGAAGGTCCCTCTGCAGTCGATTGAGGCTTCCCTGCGGTTGGTGCTCGGGCAAGTGCCGCTCTACCAGGTAATACTGCAGCGCGATGGTGGGAAGGAGACTCTTACCCTGGTAGTGCAGGCCAAGCGTTCCGAGGACCTCGGCGATCGGATCCTAAAATCCGTACTCTCCTCGATACCCGATCTTGAGGAGGCATATCTCGTAGACAAGAGCGTGGCTATCAAGTTGGTGATAGACGATTCATTCTCCCCTTTCTATGTCACCCAAAGAGGCAAACTCCCCAAGGTCGTCGACAGGAGGCAACCCCAGCAGTAGTGAAGGATACCGCTGCTAAGGGCTGTAACTTGCCGCATACCCCGGATCATTTAAGCCTTGCCGCCCAATCCCTGAGCGACTCCAGCATCTCGACAAGCTTTGCCCTGAGCTTATCGTCAACTATCCTTCCCGCGGAATCGAATTTCTTCTCGGCAGCCGGAACGAATATCTCTGGATACACCAGCGCGTACATCCCCAACCCTACGCAGACCTGCCTCAGGTGGTACTGTGCCCTTGAGGTGCCCATCGTTCCAGTCGAAGCCCCGATTATGGCGGCAGGCTTCCCGTCAAAAGGGTTATCATCAAAAGGTCGAGAAGCCCAGTCGATTGCGTTCTTGAGCACGCCGGGAATCGAATAGTTGTACTCTGGGGTGCAGATGAGCAAAGCGTCTGAGGATCTTATCTTCTCCTTAAACTCGATCACCTTCTCAGGGGGGTCATCTTCTAGGTCTTGGTTGAATGGCGGGATCCCTTCCAGGTCAAAGATCTCCACTTCGACGCCATCAGGGGCGAGATCCTTTGCATTCCTCGCGAGCGCCTTGTTGTAGGATCCTTTTCTTAAACTTCCTGCAACTGCTAAAAACTTCATAGCCTACACCACGACCTGAAATACTGTTGATAGATTCACAGATCTTGGTTATTTCTTTTTTGAAAGCATGTTGGTTTATGGAAACATATCCGCCCTGATCGAGGCATTTCATTACCTGCGAGAAAAATATATTTATATATTGTAATGTATCGATTATTATAACGCTGTTGTTGAGGGGTTTTGACTTGTCAGAAGTCAGGTTTGGGCTGTGGGAGAAGTATCTTACGGTATGGGTTTTTTTGTTCATATTGGCAGGCATAGCAATTGGGAGGCTGTTTCCAGAGATCTCTGAGGCATTGGGGCAGCTTTCAGTCGCCTATGTCAATATCCCGATCGCCGTCTGCCTCTTTGCGATGATTTACCCTATCATGGTCCAGATAGACTTCAGAGAAGTGATCAGGGCTGGAAAAACGCCGAAACCTATCGCCACAACGCTTCTCGTCAATTGGGCAGTAAAGCCATTCACCATGGCTTTCTTCGGCTGGTTTTTCCTAAGGGTGCTCTTTGCACCCTTTATATCTGAGGTGCTTGCATCCCAGTATCACTACGGCCTGATACTTCTGGGTGTTGCGCCTTGCACAGCAATGGTCTTGGTCTGGAGCTACCTTGCAGAGGGGAATATGGGGCACACTTTGGTGATGGTTGCAATCAACTCTCTGACAATGATCGTACTTTACGCCCCACTGGCGGTATTTCTGCTGGGGATCTCTGGGATAACTATCCCTTGGGAGACTATAGCCTTTGCGATAACGATGTACATACTCCTGCCGCTAATAGCAGGCTACTTCACGCGGAGGTACACTCTTAAAAAGAAAGGCATCGAGTGGCTAAACACCTCACTGAAGCCGAAGCTGGGCAGGGCATCGATAATCGCGCTCCTGATCACGCTGGTAATGCTCTTTTCAATACAGGGGTACGTCATTCTTCAACAGCCATTCGTAATCCTGCTTATTGCACTGCCAATCTTCATAAATATACTCTTAATATTCGGGATTGCCTATGGCATATCCAAGGCATTAGGCCTCTCCTATGCGAATGCTGCGCCTACCGCACTGATAGGTGGGAGCAACCACTTTGAAGTGGCAATAGCGGTGGCAATCACACTCTTCGGTCTGGAGTCTGGAGCGGCCCTTTCCACCGTCGTGGGTGTACTCACCGAGGTTCCGTTCATGCTGCTGTTGGTGAACCTGTGCAAGAAGACCCGGGGGTGGTTCAACGATCATAAATGATTTTTATGTTTTTTCTAAATAAAGAAAATATAAAATTTAATACTTTACTTATATATTAAAAATAAGTATAAACCAAATAATGTTATGTAATGATAAACAATAAAATTATCTTAAACCATTGCAATAGTTTACCATGAGTGAAAGACTTGAAGGCTAGGCGATCTGCTTACCAAGAACTACTGCCTTGTCTATGTTGCCAAATCCCGCCACAAGGTAGCGGCAGAGTTGAGGTTGGAGTATACATTAAAGAAAGAGAGATGACTGCCTACAACCATCTGCCAGCCGCTTGCCGTAGGGGTGCATGGTGGAGGAGGATCATCTAATCATCTATCCATCTATCTGCATCTGTCCATTTCCGCTCTGCCAAAGGCACCATTAGATACCTGGTGCGTATTTTCAAATGCGTTTCATCCAGACAGAGGAGGGCAATAAGCTTCTACTCGGTGCGGGGGAGACCGTCGTTGACTGTTATCGTCCTCCTCCGGCTGTTTTCAGAAATGGCTCTCACTCCAACCTGCATAATCGAGATCGGTGATGCAAAGTTTGTGCCTTGTGGAATCAACATAATTGATGGAATGCTGATAGATGAGGCTTACATAGAGGAAAGCTTTCTAGTGATGGAGGACCCTTCTTTATGTATCAATGTTAATACGTTGTGCGATCTGTCTATCGCCGAAAAATTCATTAATATTAGGACGGATAAACCATCCTAATATTAATGGAGGGGAGCTGATGGAAAAGTATGACATAGTCTATGGTTGTCATAAAAAAATGTAGGGAGTCCATAAACAGGGTAGAGCAGGCGAGCCCGTTTTTTGTATGTGTAATAGCGACTACTGAAACTGCAAAGCTACCTGGCCTGTCTGCTTCCGGCGCAGTGCCCGAAATAACGGACTACACGCCGCCTGCGGACATTGAGCTGCTCTATTACAACAAGTGCAGGTGCATATCTGGCGTTCCCGTTACGCCAGACGGGATCCCGACACCTGCCCTGATCACGTTGTCTGCACTGAGGCTTTCTGGCATCCCCTTTCTGGTAGTGAACGGGGGTCTAAAGGTCTTACCCAACGCCCCTTTCATAGACGTTGGCGGGAGTCCTGGCAAGGACATCCGATCCGGAAGTCCGTAGAAAACCCTAGGGAGGTATTCCAAAGATCATTGCTCGTAGGGAGGCAGTTGTCGAAGCTCGCAGACTATGTGGTTGTGGGGGAAAGCATCCCGGGAGGAACCACGGCCGCACTTGCAGTCCTTATGACTATGGGGGTGGATGCTAGGATGAAAGTCAGTAGCAGCATGCCCGAAAACCCGCATGATCTCAAGCTGAGAGTTGTAGAAGAGGCTATGAATACTGCCGGCATTACCCTAGGCTCTCTCGAGGACGATCCATTTGGCGCAATTTCATCAGTTGGCGACCCTATGATGCCCGCTGCAGCCGGTTTGATCTCTGGC
>JAULTB010000014.1:0-25148 GCA_038801655.1 Candidatus Methanosuratincola thermotaenarum
CTTGATCTCAAGGTCAAGGCTTTTGAAGAGCCGAGGAGGATGCTCGTCGCCGAATTTTACGTTGACTGCAGGGACGCGATGGGGGCGAATGTGGTCAACACCATTGTGGAGGGGATCGCACCGAGGCTGGAGGAACTCGCAGGGGGTAGAAGTCTTCTCAGGATTCTGTCTAACCTAACTACCGAAAGGATGTCCAGATCCAGCGTGGTCTTCAGGCGTGGGGCTTTAGGAGACGAGATCATTGAAGGAATAATCGCGGCATATGACTTTGCTTGCACCGATCCGTACCGAGCTGCAACGCACAACAAGGGCATAATGAATGGGATAACAGCAGTCACAATAGCCACCGGGAATGACTCGAGGGCAGTAGAGGCCGGGGCTCACGCCTATGCTGCGCTGTCTGGCAAGTATCTCCCGCTATCCAAGTGGTGGAGGGACGCGGAAGGCAACCTCGTGGGAGAGCTTGAGCTTCCGCTGGCGCTGGGCATTGTCGGCGGGGCTACAAAAGTCCATCCTGTAGCTCAGACAGTGCTAAAGATAATAGGCGCCAAGAGCGCGAATGAGCTCGCAGAAGTCGTATGCGCGGTAGGGCTCGCCCAAAATTTCGCAGCCTTGAGGGCACTAGTGGGCGAGGGCATCCAGAAGGGGCACATGCGGCTCCATTCAAGGAACGTCGCAATCATGGCCGGAGCGGCAGGGCAAGAGGTCGAAAAAGTCGCCAGTGCGATGGTAGCTGAAGGAAATATAAGGGTTTCGAGGGCCAGGGAAATATTGGAGGCATTGAGGGGGAAGGGCTCAGACCAGCGAGATCGCGCCCACAGGACATGAAGAAACGGCATAATCGACATCGCATTTCTCCGCCGCGTTTATGACGCGGGACTTGCCTTCTTGGTCGAGTTTAAAGACATCAGGGCAAACGAGAGTGCAGTTGCCGCACCCGATGCACAGATCCCTGTCAACTCGCGGTACTTTTGCCAAATTGGGCACCTACAGAGGGAAGATTGGCGGATTGGTTATATAGAATTGACGTCAAGTATTCGTCGTGGTTTGATTGGGATTCGAGAATCTTGCCAGGGCAGTCGCAGTGCTGAAGAACATGCCTAGGACGGGCTGGATTCAGAGGGGCGTGCCGAGGGGCGATGCCGAAACAGTTGCTGAGCACACGTTCATGGTTACGGCAATCTTAGGATACATCGCAGCCAGTCGCAGCGCATTGCACTTGGACTGCGAGAGGATGATCCTCATGGGAATAATGCACGACATGGGGGAGGCCGTTGCAGGGGACATCCCCAGATCACTCACAGAGAGGCTTGGGAAGGATCTCAAGGAGGAGGTTGAGACCGAAATAATCAAGGGGATCTTTGGTGGAACTGACGGCGGAAGGCTAGCCGATCTCTTCATAGAATACCTGCAGAGGGAGACGACCGAGTCGAGGGTAGTCAAAATCGCAGATCTTCTGGCCACGCTCCGTCAGGCTGAGATGTACCTTGGGATGGGCTTCCCTGTCAGCGATATAATCGAATCTTGCACGGAAGAGGCGCAAGGCATGATCGAGGAGATACGGGAGGACGAGCTTAGGGCTCTATTGAAGTCAATCCTTGCGTCGAAAGGCAGATAAATCAATTGGAGTGTTTGATGACTATGGCAAAAGATGAAAAAGGGGAGAGGGAAGAGACCCCTGCAGGGGGAGAAGAGCAATACTACATGCCGATCCCGGCAGGGACGCCTTACTCAGTCATTGCGGAGGCTGTCAACCGTTTCGGGATCGAGCTGACTGAGAAAGAAGTTATAGTCCCAGGGATAGGGGAAAACGAAGCTGCTCCGCTCGCATGGGTTCTAGTAGGAAGCAGGGAGAGACTTGAGAAAGCGCATGAATTCATTGTCAGAAAAATGACGGAGATGCTTGAGAAGTTCAGGTAGGAGCTTCGCCACCAAGGTGAGCGCTCAGGCGCCTGTCCTCATCTTGCATCTCGATCTGAAGGTCCCCCACTATCTTCGCGATCGCAGCGAGGAAGAGCTGCTCGACTGCCCTACCAAGCGAGGCGCCGAGCTCATCGCAGAGATCAGACACCCTTTCGGAATTCCTGTCCAAGAAGGAGTACAGCGACTCTGCCATCGCCTGGTATAGGTCCTCCGCGAGCTCAGGGCTATTTTCATCCCCGATCGCGATCGAGAACTCGAGGGCATACAGGTCAGGACCCTTTCCTGTTCCCGATATCCGCCTGACCAATTTTCCATCCACCAACTTGTCCAGGCGGTCTGATGCATCCTTCTTGCTGACCAGGAGCGCTTCGGATATCTGATCAATAGTCAACGGGCCCTTCTGAAGGGACAGAAGGACTTCGCGCGACTTTTCATCAAGCAGCGCGCTGCAGACCTCTGCAAGTTTTTTGTCATGAACCACTAGGCATGCCATTCTTATCACCAAGAGACTTGAGGAATGACCTTATCTTTGAGACCATTACCCTTGCGTCCTCCTCTGTGCGAGGGTATGGGACCACAACGACCGGGATCCCCCTTCGCTTCACTATGTACCGGATGAACTCATTAGTCCTGCCACAGCTGGCGCAGCCGAACAGGGCCTCGGGGTCCTCAACCACAATTGCGGCATCGGCCTCCTCTATGAGCGGCCCGATGAGTGCCAGGCGACCCCTCACACCTGACGGGACTTCTATGGCAGCGTACTTCAGCCCCCTCCTGGGGAATTCTGGAGTGATGTTCATCGGGGGCGAGTCAATCTCTGGCTTCGAAAGGTTCTTGGCGACCTCCTCGCCGAGACCGAGTGGAATATGGCCTTCTCGCGTCACGAGGTCGTACAGGATAAGACTGTTGGGCGGGAAGATGAACACTTTAGCCAACATTATTCCTCCCTAGGATCACTTCTTTGCTGTCTATCTTGCTCAACCAGAACTTCACTTTTATCACTATCTCATTCAGCTTGTCCCTTGGGCAGCTCACTCCCCTGACGACGCCTGTAACAAGATCCACGATTACACCGGCGCACTCGACCTTGCCAGGAGGCGGCCGGACCAAACGAGTGATTATGCCGACCTTTGCAAAGTCCTCGTAGTCCACAGGTGCCTCGCACACTACTATCGCCGGGATGTCAACATACCTGAGGAACGACTTTGCCTTGTGGACCACGTGACCGCTGATTCCGCCAAGGTGGATGAGCGCAAGCTTGAAACGCCTTATCTGGAACACCTCCTTTTCGTTCATTCCAGCCATCGATCCGCCAGGGGCGCCACCGTAAGGCGAGTCAGGAGGGACCCCGGCACCGGACTCGAGCACTAACACGCTCGTACGTATCCCCTGTTCCCTGAGGCCATAAGTGATCTCGCAGATCGGCTTGGTTATGTGCCGCTTAGAGGGCGACATTGCGATTGCGACTACCTCGAAGCTCTCGGATTCCGAGATGGTCCCGCGCTGGGCAAGGCCGCCGCCCTCTCCGATGCCCATCGACTCCCTGCAGTCGACAATCTGCACGTCTCTGCCAATTGAATCCTGCAACCTATTCACCCTTCAGTCCGCGGAGGTAGTCCTTTACAGTCGGCCTCGGCTTTGTGAATTGACCTACTCGGACGTCGTAGCCATAAGGCATGGACTGGTCGCATACGGGCTTTAGTTTCTCAATTACATCTTCAGGTGTGAAGCCGGTTTTCACCACAATTATGAACCTGCCCGTTAGGCGCCCGCCGCCTGAAAACCTTGGACCGTGGGTCAGAACCTCTTCGACACCCTCGGTATCGCGCATTATTGCGGCCAAATCCATTGCCTTCTTGTCGCTCATCAGTCGCCTTGGCATGACCTCGATTTCCCTGAAATGAGCTTGCTGGGACATCCTGGATCACTAACCTATAAATTAATCAGGGATTTAATAATGTAGTGCTACCGCAGGAGTGTCCACCTTTGAGAGTAATCGTCAATGGAAAAGAGCACGAGGCAGGCGAGGGAGAGAGGCTCGGCCGGATGCTGGAAAGGGCGGGCATCCCGGTTAAAGAGGGGTGCATAATCGCAGTCAAGAAGAAGGTAAAGGAGGAGAGCGTTGAGACAGACCTCTTTGAGATTGAAACGACAAGGGGCCGGATGATACTGAGGGTAGAATGCGGCGATCTCCTCGAGCGATGGAGAAAAGCCTGCCGCGGCTATGAGGGGGCAGGGGTGAGGTGGACCACGAAGGATGCGGTAGTTTTCGGTTCCACCGTATTCGACGCTCAGCCCTCAATGGAACCGGTGAGCCTGGAGAGATACGAGGTGACACTCAGCCTTTCCGGCCTAAGTAAGGAGAACACGCTGCTGGTCTTCTCCAAGCTTCCACATTCGGCTTCCTATTACCCGCCAAAGGGATGCGCTGTCCTAGGCAGGATAGTCTATGGCAGGCACTTGGTCGGGCTGCTCAGGATGGGGGACAGGATCCTCTCAATTAGTCCAGTACTCGAGACAAAGGAGATGGCAAAGTCGCTGCTCAAGGGCGAAGCAGGGATGCCACTTGAGGAAGAGGACAAGATCTTCACCAAAGTCGAAGTAGAGCTCGACTACGACTCGCCAGTCTGCGGGGAGCAGGCATACAACGTGCTGAACGACGGGGTAATCAAGATCTCTTCAGAGTCCAGCAGTTACATATGCTACAACGAGAAGAAGGTCATTGCCCTCCCGGTGGAGAAGCTGGGGGCAAGGAAGAGGGGCAGCTTCACGATACGGAATTCTGGGGAGAACGTGGGGGCAGCATACATCTACAAGAAGGAGGCTCCGCTTGCTCAGTCTCATACCATCGTCGGCAAGGTAATCGGGGGGATCGAGCTCGTGGACTTGGCAAAAGAAGGGGATTGCATCGAGGTATCGGTCAGCCCTCCGAGGATTGACCTGCTCGGGAAGAAGGTCTCTGAGGCTAGATCCGCACTCGACTCAATGGGTGTTAAGTTGGAAACCGAAGGATCACCTGCGAATGACGATTCGGGCGTAATCGTGGAGCATAAGCCGCAGAATTCGCTAGAGATTTACAAGAAGGGGATTGTCAGGTGCAAGGCTATAAGTCCAGAGAGCATCCTTAAAATCAGGCTTTATGAGGAAAAAGCGCCGAACTCAGTCAGGTACTTCAGGGCGGTTACTGGGCTTGAGCAAAAGGCGTTCGGGAAATTAAAAGTTTACTTTGCGACCCCGAAGATGGAGATGATCCTATTCAAGGGGAATGAAGAGATCGCAAAAGGACTCACACCGGAGAATACGCCCAGCGATAAGGTATTCGCCGGGTCGATAGGGGTCACTAACACTGTAAAGAAGTTTGCAGGGATGATAGGGATCAGGATGATTGACAGCGAGAAGTTCGGTCCGACTGCCGAGAGCTTCGACGGAACGAATCTGATCGGCGAGGCGCAAGGAGGGCTAGACCTGCTCAAGAGGCTTAAGGAGGGGGGCGAGCTGTACATCCAGGAGCTGAGAGGATGATCAAGACATTCCTTGTTGTCCTTTCCCCGGACTCTAATCTGACCCCCTCAATGCTCGCCGAGAAGGCGGCTCAGATAGGGGGGATAGACTACAAGGAGACCTGCTATGGCCTGCTCGTGGAGGGGGAGGAGGAGAAGGTCAGGTCCGTCCTCGAGGAGATGAGGTCGCTAGACCCGAAAAAGGTGTTCTACAAGCAGCGGGGGTACAGGATCGGCGACGAGAGGATCTGCAGGGCAAAGAGGGGCGGGGGCCCTAGGCCAGGCTACCACATGCTTAGCTCCGAGCGCGAGGTTCTTAAGAATGTTTCGAAGGCGCTGGAGGTTGAGGGGGAGAAGGCCCCCTCCGAGAGGGCGAAGACCAAGCTCGAGGCGGACAGGCTCAGAAGGATCATCGAAGAAGAGGGTGGGAAAGATTAGGATATTCGTGGATTCATCAGACGAGCTGGGGGGACAGCAGTACAAGTACATAGCGGAGAAGAGCGTCGAGGACCTGGGGCTCGGAGGGAGCATAGATTCGATTGACATGCTGATAAGGGTGGAAGAACCTGTCTTCATAATAGTCATAAGGTACAAGGAGGTAACTGGCAAGAGCACCCTTGGCGACGCGTCCTACATAGACTCTAGAAAGAACGGCATCAGGATAACCCTGAGCAGCGAGATATTCCTTGGGGACGCCCTCAAGGCGCTCTGGTCTAAGTATGGGAGAGACAGGGTTGAGCAGATAGGCAGGATCGAGATCTTTGTTTCAGGCGCAGATCCGGAGGAAGTCAAGGGCATAAGGCTCAGCGAGAAGGGGTACGACCTCGAGTCCAGAATAAACGAGCTCGCGACCAGGATCATACCAGAGGGGTTCAGGGTAAGGAATTCGCTGAAGAAGAGGGGCGTGATAACAATAATCGCTTCAGAGGATCCGATAAAGGAAAGCTGGAGAGAGCTTGCGGCAAGGCTGGAGGGGGACTCGCATGCTTAAGTACCTGCTTTTTGAGGGCGGCCTTTACAAGCATGAAAGGATACTCGAGTTCCTTGAGGATGTGGGAGGCTTTCTAGTCCAGAAGACCGTAGTAGGGCTCGATCTCATTATGAACCTGGCCATCCCAGAGGAGGAGCACGAACGCCTCTCGGCGATCGTCTCAGAATTGAGGGGCAAGCTGACCCCTGCGCCCCTCATCGGCACCGAGATAGGGGTCGTTGCGCCAACACTCTCCAGGCACCACCTCCCGCACCCGGCCTGCGACATTGCGGAGAACCTGAGGAGGCATGGGGCGAAGACGAACATAATCGGGCTCTCAAGGGGTGTCGGGCAGAAGATAGTGCACACCACCACGAAGGAAAAGGAGCTTATAGAGGAGCACGACATTGCTGTATTCACACTTGGGAACTTTGAAAAGTGTCTTATGAAAAAGACCAAGCTCTTCTCGGAGATCGAGGTACCGGTGATTGTCACTGGCGGGCCACTCATGAAAAGCATCCCCGGGGCAGAGGCTTATGTCGGCGGCATAGGCAGGTACCCCGAGAGGGCCAGGACGGGGGAGTCGATCGAGAAACTCAGGGAGGTTTCCAGGGTCGCTGGCGAGGTAGTCGAGCAAAGGAGGAGGGAGATGGACCTCGATCCGCTCATCATGGATCCGATTATTGTGAAGGCAGAGATCGAGAGGCAGGTTCCGGAGTCCACAGAAGCGCTGTCCCCGAACCCGGTCACGCTCAAGATAGATGGCGTCAGGGTGAAGCTGCCTTACGACGATTATAAGGACAGGATTGGCGGCATCATCATCGGGGACAAGAAACTGTCCGACTTCGCGTTGATAAAGAGATCGCTTATGAGAAACTACATACTGGTGAAAGTTCTTCCTAAGTCGATGTTTTGAGGGGGGATGCATTTTGCTGCTTGAAGTGGCCGACCTCACAAAGAGATACCCTGAGAGGGGCATCCTCGCCCTTGACGGGATCTCTTTTTCAGTTAGGGAAGGGGAAGTGGTCGGGATCTTGGGCAGAAGCGGCGCGGGAAAGAGCACACTCTTGAGGATACTAAGGGGAGTCGAGAGCTTTGACGAAGGATCGGTGAGCTTCGACGGGATCAGAATAACGCCATTATCCCCGAAGGGGGATATGCTGGAGCTTCAGCGGAAGACGGCTATACAGCTCCAGAGGAGCTTCGGGCTTTGGCCCGACAGCGCAGTGGACAACGTGGTCAGGGCGCTGAGGTATTCCGACGGCTTCGACGAGACGATTCCAGAAGTGGAGGGGGAGTACAAGGAGTACCGGGAAAGGGCGATGGAGTTGCTCAGGGTAGTCGGGCTGGACAAGAGGGCAGACCTCTGGTCTGAGGTCCTGAGCGGGGGCGAGAAGCAGAGGCTGATCATTGCAAGGCAGATAGCAAGAAAGCCGAAGCTTCTGCTGCTGGACGAGCCCGGCACAATGACTTGCCCAGCAACAAGGGAAGCGCTATTGGATGCCCTCAAGCGTGCAAACAGGGAGTTTGGCATTGCTATCCTCTTCGCATCGCATAACCCCCAGACGCACAGATCGCTATCGGAGAGGACGATCCTCATCGACAAGGGCAAGGCCATAGGGGACGGGAACACGGAGACCGTGCTCGCCAAGTTCCTGTCCGGGATCGAGGAGCCGCTCGAGAAGGCCAAGATAGACGGGCCCGTGGTGTTGAAGATAGAGGGGGCTTGCAAGACATACAAGCTCATACCTTATGGCATGGTCTTCGAGATGGCTGAGACCAACCTTGAGTTCAGGAGGGGGGAGATAACAGGCATAGTCGGTCCTTCCGGGGCCGGCAAGACAGTAGTCCTGAGGATGCTCGCCGGCCTTGAGCTCCCTGACAAGGGCGAGGTGAAGATAACCTACAAGGGCGAATGGGTGTTGCTCGGAAAGCTCGGGAGGAAAAACATGCTCGCGAGGAGGCGCATAGGCATACTCCACCAGGAGTTCGACTTGCCCTATTTCGCGAGGGTACTAGACCTCTTCGCGGCAAAGCTTGGGCTCAAGGACTATGATCTGCTCGAAGCCGCGCTGAGAAGAGGGAAAAGAGCGGGCCTCTCTGAGGAGCTGGTTGATGCGCTAAGCAGAGTCTCGGAGCTCCCCGAAGGCGAGATGAAGGCAAAGCTGGGAGAGATGGGGATAAGCAACGATCTGCTGAGGGAACTTTTCAAATCCAAAGACCCAGAAAAGGCAAGGGACGTAGCCCTCACAGTGCTTGAGGCGGTGGGCCTGAGCCCAGGGATCTTGGGCCGCAACGTCTACGAGCTGAGCGGGGGCGAGAAGATCAGGGTAGCCCTTGCGCTTTCGCTGGTCTCTAACCCAAAGGTGCTCATCCTCGACGAGCCCTTCGGCGACCTGGATCCGATAACCCTGAGGCTAGTCGCGAATTCGCTGAAGATGGTCAAGAAGAAGCTCAGGCCTGCCATTGTGCTTGTAAGCCACCAGCTTGACCTCCTCGAAGAGGTTTCTGACAGGGCAGTGCTGATGCTTAACGGCAAAGTTGTTATGGACGGTGACCCGTCCTCAGTTGTGAGCAAGTTCTTGGAGGAGATAGAACGTGGAATTTGAAGTGGTATTCCTGCCCGAAGGCAAGAGGTGCAAAGTGCCCGAGAAGACAACCCTGATGTCGGCCGCCCTCAAGGGGGAGGTGGATCTTGCGGCGATTTGCGGGGGCAAGGGGTACTGCGGGAAGTGCCTTGTTGAGGTGATAGAAGGGAAGGTCTCGCCGCTGACGGAGCATGAGAAGAAGAGGGTGCCCAAGGAGAAGCTGGAAAAGAACTACAGGCTCGCCTGCCAGGCGTATGTTGAGGGCGACGTCACGATAAGGGTGCCGGATCAGAGCAGAGTGGGCAAACAGAGGCTCGTCATAATGGGAAAGGAGCCGCCTGTGCGGATCATGAGCAACGTCGAGAAGGTCTATCTTGAGCTTTGCCCGCCGTCCCTAGAGGATCCTACAGCAGATGATGAAAGGCTATTGGCCGGATTATCGTCGAAAGGGTATCCAAACCTCAAAATCGACATGCCTGTTGCCAGGGAGATCCCTAGGATCCTTAGGGAGTCTGGCTGGAAAGTGACGGCGGCAATCATTGGAGGGAAGGAGATCATTGCCCTAGAAAAGGGGGACACGACTGCAAGGAAGTACGGGCTGGCAGTAGACATAGGCACCACGAAGCTGGCAGTTTTCATCGTAGACCTTAATGACGGCACGATAGTTTATGCCGACGGGACGATGAACCCTCAGATAAAGTTCGGCGAGGACGTGATCTCCAGGATCAATTACGCGTCCCAAGGGAAAGGGCATCTTGAGGAGATACGCAGCGCGATAGTTGAAGGCATAAACAGCCTCATGGACGCAGGGATCGCTGAAGTCGAGATTGCCAGAGATGAGGTATACGAGGCAGTACTTGTTGGCAACACCGCCATGCACCACCTATTTGCGGGGGTGGACGTGAAGAGCCTTGGGCTTGCCCCTTACGCGTCAGGGATCGGCAGGTCCTCCGATTGGAAGGCAAGGGATGCTGGCATTGCAATCAACCCGGCAGGGAATGCGCACCTACTGCCGAACGTGGCGGGCTTTGTGGGGGCGGATGCGATAGCAGACATTCTCGCATCGAGGCTTCACGAGAAGGAAAGGCTTACGCTGCTGATGGACGTAGGCACAAACACCGAGGTGATGCTCGGCGACAGGAGCGGCATATGGGCCTGCTCGACCGCTTCGGGGCCTGCGTTCGAGGGTGCGCATATCAGGTGTGGCATGAGGGCGGCGAGCGGGGCAATCGAGAAGGTATGGATAGACGGTGATTTCAGGGCATCTTATAAGACCATAGACGACAAGAAGCCGCGCGGCATATGCGGCTCAGGCATGATCGATGCTGTTGCCGAGATGCTTAAGGCGGGATTGATAGACACCTCAGGCAGGATACAGCAGGTCGGGAGCGGCGTCCGGGAGGGGGAGAGCGGCAGGGAGTTCGTCCTAGTGCCAAAGGAGGAGACCGAGACGGGCAAGGAGGACATTGTGATAACCCAAGACGACATAAGGGAGATCCAGAAGGCAAAGGCAGCAATCTACGCCGGGTTCATGACGCTTGTGAGGAAAGCAGGGCTTGACAGGGGAGACCTTTCTGAAATAATAATAGCAGGCGCCTTTGGCAACTACATCGACCCGAAGAGTGCAAGGATAATCGGGATGATACCAGAGCTCGAGCTGGACAAGATATCTTTCACCGGAAACACAGCCGGCTCAGGCGCGAGGCTCTGCCTCAAGTCGCTTGATGTGAGGCGAGAGGCTCAGAACGTCGCCTCAAAAGTAAAATATATAGAACTTGCGGCACAGCCTATCTTTGAGGAAGAGTACATAAACGCGATGTACATGCCAAACAGCAAGCTGGAAGATTTCCCTAAAACTATGGAAGAAGTGAAGGCGCCGAGGGTGGTAAGGCGCTATGTCAGAAGATGAATTCGCAAGCGCGCTGAGGAGGATAGAAGGCATAATAAGCGTCAAGGAGCTGACCGAGGAGGAGAAATCGGAGGTACTGAAGCTCGAGGAGCAGGCGGAAAAGGGCGTCCTGATGGGCCTCTGCAGAGGCATTAATATCGGCGTAAGGGAGGCGCTGAAGAAAGCGAGGGTCTTTGCCTGCGCCACGGACAGGTGCTTCAAGTGGCCCCAGTCTTCCTACATAAAAATAGTTTGCGGGGAGGAAGTGATAGGCGAGGACGTGAACGAACAGCAGAGGCTCGAGAGGCTCAAGTGCGAGGGCAACTTAGTTGCAGGGACTCTGGTCTTTTACAGGGACAAGATGAGGCTCTTCAAGGACAGGAGGGACGAGACGATGGTGCAGATACTGCCGCTCGAGATGGGTGAGATCCTCGGCAAAAAAGCAGTGGTCGGGAGCCCATCTCCACCAGCAGATTTGTTCCTGAAAAGCAGGATGGGGATAGACACTGAGTGCACTGGACTGGGGACCGTGCTGATTGGCATAGATGCATAAGCGGGGCTAATGTCCGCTGCAACAGCAGACAGTACGTACTACAGTAACCGCATTTTTTGCTGGGCGAGTCGCTGGGGATCCGAAGCATGCATCAAACCAGACCGACCCCCGAACCAAGAGATGGGTCCGGCATCGTTCTAAACGGATATAAGCATTCATGATCATAATTATACACAGTGATCCGATTGTGGAAGTCGATCACAAAGTTCTTTGAAGGCTCGCCTGCTAAGCTAAAGGTCGCGAGGCTGATGGTTGAGCTAGGATTCAGCATTAACGAATCAGGAAGGATCGTATGCGGCAATGTGGAGATCTCTGATGCAGATCTGTCAAGGGCTGCAGGCGTGGACAGGAGGGTCGTGAGGCAGACTGTCGAGGAGATAATGGGGGATCCTCTTATGAAGAGGATCTTCACGGGAATAAAGCCAGCAGGGAGCTTCCTGAAAGAGATAGCGCCGGCTCTCGGGTACGGGGTTGTGGAAGTCAGGGCAAAGTCGGACGCGGTAGGGGTGATATCCCATGTCACAAAATACATCTCTGATGCAGGGATATCGATAAGGCAAATACTTGCGGAGGATCCGGAGCTCAACCCAGACCCAAAGCTGATGATAATAACCGATACGAAGATCCCAGGCGATGTCATCTCAAAGCTGCTGACTATCCCGACCGTCACGAAAGTCAGCGTAAGTTGAGAATAATCCTTTTTTATCAGGCTGCATAGCTGCGAAATGCAGATCATTAACCCGGAATAAGGCACGACTTGACGGTGCGACGGCAGCCTTTGAAAAAAGGATGCTTTGTCCAGGGCAGAGCCTGCAAAAAAAGAAAAATCAGGATATTTTCATTGGAATGGAATCATAGCTTATGGAGACGGTGTCGCAGTTGATTATCCTGCCGCTGAGGTACTCGGCATAACCACCCAAGTCCAGGAGACCGTGACCGCTCATGTTGAAGAGTATCACCTTCCTCTCATCACATTCTCTCGCGACCTTAATTGCCTGGAGGACTGCATGGGCACTCTCAGGCGCAGGCACGATTCCTTCGCATCTGGAGAAGATCTTTGCGGCATCGAATACTTCGCGCTGCTTGACGGCGACGGGCTTTATCAATGAATTCTTCACAAGGATGCTCATCGAATAGGCCTTCCCGTGGTACCTCAGCCCGCCCGCGTGGATCGGTGGCGTCACGAAGTTGTGCCCAACGGTGTACATTGGGAAGAGGGGAGTCATGCCTGCTGTGTCGCCATAGTCATAGGCATAGACCCCGCGTGTGAACGAGGGGACTGCCTCAGGTTCGACCGAATGGAACTCCGCGTCGAGCTTTCCCGCTAGCTTTTCCTTCAAGAACGGGTATGCAAGCCCGGCGTAATTGCTGCCGCCGCCGACGCATCCAATGACATAATCAGGCTTGCGGTCTATAAGCTCCAGTTGTCTCATAGCCTCCTGGCCTATTATGGTCTGGTGCAAAAGGACGAAGTTCGTTACCGATCCCAAGGAGTACTTGGATTTCGGATCGTTCTTCACGGTTTCGATCGCTTCGCTTATTGCAATGCCAAGGCTGCCGGGGTGGTTCGGTGTTTCTGAAAGAATCCTGCGACCGAACTCGGTCACATTGCTCGGCGAGGCATAGACTTCAGAGCCGTAGAGCTCCATCAGAACCCTCCTGTAGGGCTTTTGGTCGTGGGAAGCCCTCGTCATGAAAACCGTACACCGCATATCGAACATCGCACATGCCAACGACAATGCGGATCCCCATTGGCCTGCGCCGGTCTCTGTGACGAGACGCTCTACCCCGTCTTTCTTGTTGTAGTATGCCTGTGCTATGGCGGTATTACCCTTGTGGCTACCAACTGGGGAGATGCCCTCATACTTGTAGTAGATCTCTGCTGGCGTGCCGAGGAACTCCTCAAGGCGCTTCGCCCTTATCAGAGGAGTCGGCCTTGCCATCTTGACGTACATCTCCCTGACCTCATCAGGGATTGCAATGTATCGTTCTTGAGATATCTCCTGCCCGATCAGGCTCTTCGGGAAGAACCAAAGCGAGTCCAGGCCTGCAGGCTTCATTGTCTTCGGATCAAGCGGGGGCGGACACGGCTCCGGGAGATCCGGCATGATATTGTACCAATACTTCGGCATTTCGTCTACTGGGAGGTCTACCCTGAGACCCTCACCAAAAACGGTCACCCATTTTTTTCACCAATGATTTTATTTGGATAACGATAACAATATTTAAGCCTTTATGTTCTATTTTGTACATAACAGCCAGTAAGAAGTTATATCCACAGAAGGCGCAAATATAGGGTGAGCACTATGCAACAGAATGCGCCCCTCAAGCGACTCCTCTACTGGCTAATTGCAGGAACCAGGGGTGGCGAATCACGGGGGCGCATAATAGAGTCGCTGAAGGAGATGCCCAAGAACGCAAACATGCTTTCGGATACGCTGGGGATGGAGTACAAGAATGTGAGGCACCACCTGGAAGTGCTGCTGAAGAACGGCCTATTGAGCACGGCCGGCGAAGGATATGGCGTAACCTACTTCCTCAGTTCAGAGCTGGAAAGCAACTATGGAGTTTTCGAGGAGATCTGGGAGAGAATTGGGAAAAATAGTAAAAAGAGAGGCGGGAGGAAGAAGAAGTGATGATGGGAAGAAGAGAGTGCGCGTTTGCCATTGTCTCAATGGCATTACTCTTTGGCATGATCGTGCAGCCGTCTTGCTCAGGCGCAGGGGCTTTTGATTTTGCAAACGACCAGCAGAGAAGCGGAATGAGCATGCGCCACGAAGGCCGGGACATGGAAATCTACTACTCAATCCAGGCGGCGCTTTCATTTGCCAACATGTTCCTCTCTGTTCTGCTGCTAGGGATCTACGTTGACACCTACAGGAGGATCAGATCCGAGCTTTCATTCTCTATGGCGATAGTCTCACTTGTGCTCTTCTCTTATGCCCTCACCTCCAACCCGCTGCTGCACAGCGCCCTCGGCTTCGGCGGTTTCGGGCTTGGGCCTTTCGCAATGATACCAGAATTATTCAGCTGCGTGGCCCTTCTGATCCTCGTGTACATCAGCCTCAAGTGACCAAGTTTGGGATCAATTTGGGATTGACTTGGTCAATTTCTTGGAAAATCAATATGAATTAAGCAGAGATAGGTCCTTTTGGTGACAAAAATGAACAAGAGAATAGCCATATTGTTGGTGGCGGCGCTGTTTATTGCATCGGTGCCGATAGCCTCAACACTCGCGACAGCGGATGCAGACACCTACCAGGGCCAGCAGACGGATTGCGGCGCCTACGCATTACAGACGCAGGAAAGAGGGCGCCTGAGAGACAGGGAATTTGCAATGAGCAACCTTACTGAATGTTGCCAAAACACAGTACAAGAAAGGGTCCAGCTAAACATCCAAGAAAGGGCGATGCTTGGCCCACAGGCAGGCATTTGCTGCAACCCGAACGATGAGTGCCAGAGCTTTACATTCCAATTGAGGGAAATGCTCCAGGCAAAGAACCAAAATTGCATCGGGTACGGGAAATGACAGCAAGATAAGGCAATATCCCTTTTTTATTTTGTTGGGGTTCCGTCTGGATTCAACGCTGCATTGAATGCTCCGCCAGATCCGCCAGGGCTTTGATTGGATTGGTCGACTTGACTATGCCAGACGCTACGAGCACCCCCTCGGCGCCGAGCTTTATCGCCGCAGAGACGTCCTCGCCAGAGGTGATCCCTGCGCCGCAGAGCACGTGCGCTTCGCCTGAAAGTTCCTTGATTAGACGGACGGCATCTCCCACTACTTCGGGTCGGGCCTTCGAGACGGATATGCCACTCCCAATGAGCTCCGGAGGCTCTACAGCAACCATGTCCGGGCCGAAGCTAGCCACAGCGCGTCCAGCCAATGGGGTGTTTGCGCAGACGCATGTCAGCAGCCCCAAGCGGGAGCACCGTCTCACAGCCTCCTCGACGATGTCAATCCGCAGCCGCCTCTCCGAATGGTTCAAAATGGTTCCTGAAACGCCAGCTTCCTTCAGCGACTCGGGCGTTACGCTCCCAGTGTGGGCGCCAGGCTCTTCCGGATCCACGTGCTGGGAGAATACAGGGATCCCTACGTTGCTAGCTATCCTGAAGAGGTCGGGGATCTGCGGGGCGACTGCTATGCAAACGCCGGTTTCTCGGGAGACCCGCTCAGCTGCCTTGGCTAATTCCAGCCCCTTCTGACCAAGGGATTCCCTGTAGGTCTTGAAATTTACGAGTATCAGCGGAAAACTAATTTTCAAATGCGGCACCTCGCTCGCGTGTAATCAGTCAAAAAATGGAGGCTGGTTTTGGTTAGATTCATTCCTTCTTCTCTTCAGCTGGCTTTGGCTCAGACTGATCTGCTTCCTTCCCCTCTGCGACATCGGAAAGCTCAGGTATCTCCTCCAGAGGCTTGGGCGGAGGGGTTGTTGCCATTGTGTATCCGATCCAGCCTGCTATGCCGAGCACTGCCAGGACCATCACCAATACAGGGAGGACTATGGCCCACCAAGACCACTCTGAGAAGAAGAGCCACCAGAGGTAAACCACAATCAGGATTACCGATGCTGCAAGTATTCCTGCACCAATTGCCTGATCCTTTGACATGATCATACGCCTCTTTGTTTCATGTAAGGGAGCCTGCCTCAATTTAAGCTTTTATATATTGACGGGAGACCTATACCACGGAATGGTAAATTATGCCTGAAGGCTGCCTTACTGATTTTGATGCGGAATTCGTGGCTTCCAAGATATCTGAATTCATAAGAAGGAGGGCGGGGCAGAGGCGCGCGGTGGTAGGGCTGAGCGGGGGGATAGACTCTGCCGTTGCGGCTGCCCTCTCAGCAAGGGGGTTAGGGAAGGAAAAAGTCCTCGCCCTTTTGATGCCGGATTCAGGTGCCACCCCGAAGGAGGATGTCAACGATGCTATAGCCATTGCTGAAAGCCTTGGGATAGCGTACAGGAAGATCGACATCACGGAAGCATCAAAGGCTGTAACAGAGCTGGCTTCAGCAGGGTGCGAGCGGAAGGACAGGGTGGCGGAAGGGAATGTGAGGGCTAGGCTGAGGATGACTGTCCTTTATTATGTGGCAAATTCAGAAGGCAGGATTGTAATCGGGAGCGGGGACAGGAGCGAACTAATGATCGGGTACTTCACCAAGTATGGCGACGGGGGGGTTGACCTGCTTCCTCTCGGCTGCCTCTACAAGACTCAAGTCAGGGAGCTTGCCAGGCACATTGGGATTCCCCAAAGGATAATAATGAAGGTGAGCTCCCCAAGGCTTTGGAAGGGGCAAACGGCAGAGAGCGAGCTGGGAATCAGCTATGAAGAAATCGACATGATTCTCTACCGCCTATATGACCTGAGGATGAGGAAGGAAGAGGTAGTGGAGGATCTAGGTCCGGACTATGCCGCCAAAGTAGAGAGGGTCGCAAGGATGGTCAGGGAGAGCGCCCACAAGAGGAGGGTCCCTCCGGTGCCCAAGGTCTTCCCGCGAACGGCGGGCGGGATCCTCAGGACCGGCGTTTGAGGTCTGGTATCGAATGGGACTACTGAAGGAAATCCTCGAAAGGATGGAAAAAGGGATCCCGGCAGCGGGGCTTGTTGAAGGGCTCTGCTGGAAGGACTTTGAGGGGTTTGCGGCAGAGATCTTCTCCGAGAACGGGTTTGCGGTGCTGAGAAACATCAGGTTCATCGCCGAGAGGAGGAGGTATGAGATCGATGTCGTTGCGTTCCAGAGGCCGCGGGCAGTACTTGTGGATTGCAAGCACTGGGGGATGAGGGCAGGCAAGTCGAGCGGCATAAGGGGCGCGGCGGCAAGGCAGCGCCTCAGGGCGCACCATTTTGAGGGGAAGATGGTACAGTTTTTTCCCGATGCGGCGGAGTGGGGCAGGGCATCGATCGTCCCGGTTATCGTAACGCTGCACCAGGAGGCGGTTGCAGAGCACAACGGGGTATTCGTGGTTCCAATCTTCAAGCTGAACGGGTTCATAGAGGAGGCCAGGTGCGGCATCTTCGATTCCAAGGAAGCCAAGTTAGCTAGCCTTAGGAGGTTCCAGGATTAGTGGCTTCTGCGAGCCTCCTTGCAATGCGGATAGCCTTCATGGCTACCTCGACAGCATCCTTCCCGAATACCAGCATCATTGGCTCCTTCCCCCAGTCGCCTGTATGGTATATAACGTCTGGGACTCCGCCATAAGCCCTTATTGCCTCCTCAATGCCCCAAGGGATTGATGCCCCCTCCGCACTCTTGACTTCTCCAGGCTCCTTGGTGCGGTCGTATGAGGAGTGCGAATAACCCAAGTCGTCGATGATCTGCAGCATCTCTTCCGAGTATCTGATGTTCATTGCAGATCGCACATTAGGGTCATGGCGCATCACTGAGAGAATTGCGCGGGCAATATGCCTAGAGCCGCCGAAGGCGGGGCAGGAGGCCGGCTTCAGGCGACCACCCGAATTGGAGATCCTGCCAGGGACGCCGCATACGGACTCTACTCCTGAAGCGTATCTAATTGGGAGGGCCATGGCCAAGTTGATCTGGCATTCCGGGGAGAGGAGCGGCGCAAACTCTGATGACTCGAGCAAGCAAAGGGCATCGCTCACTGACGAAATGATCCTGAACTTCTCGGCGTCAATCTCCAGGCTTGAGATAGGGTTTACCGGACCAACGCCCCTCCCAACCTCAAGGCCGTGGAGGATCGCGTTCCGCACGAACTGCTTTGCAATCCCCACCGCCTCCTCGACAGGGTGGCCGAGCGCCAAGCAGGATGCGATCGCGGCCGAGAAGGTGCACCCAGTGCCGTGGGTGGCATTCGACTGGATCCGCTCGCCCCTGTAATGAACGGGAGCTCGGCCTCTCGAGAAGAGCGTATCTACGGGTTCCCCCGGCAAGTGCCCGCCCTTGATCACGACGTAGCGTGCCCCTATGTCAAGCAGCAATTCTCCTGCCCTCAAGACGTCATCCATTGATGAGATACCCACTTCCGTAAGGGCTGATGCCTCTTCGACATTCGGTGTGATAACATGCGCCACGGGAATGAGCTCCTCTTTTAAGGACACGACCGCCTCTTGCCTGAGCAGGGGCGCGCCTGACTTTGCCACCATCACAGGGTCGACAACCGCGATCAGCCCGAATTCAGCTATGGCCCTGGATACCTCAGAGATTATTGGTGAGCTCGAGAGCATCCCCGTCTTTGCGAACTTGACTCCCATGTCCTTGACGACTGCCTCTATCTGGGCCCTCACCATTGCTGGCGGGATCTCTTGGATGCCCGAGACGCCGGTGGTGTCTTGGGCGGTCACCGCCGTGATCGCTGAAGTGCCGTGCACCCCAAACGATGCGAAGGTCTTCAGATCTGCCTGGATCCCAGCGCCGCCACCCGAGTCGGATCCGGCTATAGTCAGAACGACAGGGACTTTGTGCATTTTTGTCATACTTACCCTCAATAATTTTATATGATGGGCTTTATAAGCAATATATATAATTCGTGAATAAACCAATTTATGGTGTAAGACTTGAACCCGCCATGCGAGCTCACTGTAAAGGAGCTGCTCCCGATTTTGAGGATGCTGGTAGCGAAGGAGCTGGCAGAAAACCACGGCTACACCCAGACCAAGATAGCCAAGAAGCTGGGCGTGACGCAGGCGGCGGTGAGCGGGTACCTGACCCAGCAGCTGACCGACGCATCGATCGAGCCCTTCTCGCTGAAGGAGCTGCGGGAGATTGCCAAGAATCTTGCATCCGAGATCACAATGAAGCGGTTCTCGAACGCGGACATGATCAGCAACATCTGCGAGATCTGCCTCAACCTCAGGCGCGGGGGTTCGATATGCCATGCCCACAAGTTGAGGATCCAAGAGCTCGAGGACGAGAAGTGCAGCATATGCATGCAGCTGCACATGAGCCTCACAGACCTCTCGGACATGAGAAGGGCGACGCTGAGCGACCTTACGGTTGCAGTCTCGATGATCGAGAACACGCCTGAGTTCGTTGAGCTGGAGCCGCAGGTGCTCTCCAACATGGTCATGGCGCTGAAGAATGCAAAGGGTGTAGCAGATGTGGCAGGGATCCCGGGGAGGCTGGTCAAAATAAGGGGCAAGGTAATGTCCCTCATGGATCCAGAGTTCGGGGTCTCAAGCCACCTCGCCAAGCTACTCTTGAGGGTCATGAGCGTGAACCCCGAGGCGAGGTCAGTCATGAACACCGCATACAACGAGGACGTGGCGGAGGCGATAAATAAGATGGGGTTCAACTGCGCTGTATTCGACAGGACGCCCGTGCAGAAGGGCGAGGAGGAGCTGTTCGAATTCGCTGAGGGCGCGTTCAAGGAGAACAGGGGCTGGGTCGACGTGATTGTTGACACGGGCGGGGTCGGGATAGAGCCAAATGCCTATTTCTTCGAGAAGAACGCACTCAGGCTAGCCGACAGGATTGTGCGGGTAGCTAGGCTGGTAGCGGCCAGGAAGGCGCACAGGTGAGTATAGATTTATTATATCCAGAGTAAAAGGAAGAGTCTTGGGAAATGGTGTAGCACTTGCCCGCAAACCTACCCCCCCAAGCAAGGGCCGCAGAGAGGAAATACATTGAGGCAAAGACGCTGCCCGAGAAGATAAGGTACCTCCAAGAATTCATCTCGTCGATTCCAGAACACAAGGGCAACGAGAAGATGAGGAGGTACCTGAGGAGGCGCCTTGCTGAACTCAAGGAGGAGCTCGAGGATCAGAAGAAGAGGAAGACGGGAGGCGGGGGCGGCGGCTTCTCGGTAAAGAAGGAGGGGGCCGCGCAGGTTGTGCTGGTCGGGGCTACCGGCTCCGGAAAGAGCAGCATTATCGCATACACGACCAACGCGAAGGCCGAGATTGGCGACTACCAGTTCACCACCAAAGAGCCGGTACCTGGAATGCTCGACTTTGAAGATCTCCAGTTCCAGCTGGTGGACACACCGGCGATTTTTGAGGGGGCGAGCTATGGGCTCTCATGGGGATCGCAGCTCATGAGCGTGATAAGAAATGCGGACGGGCTGGCAATTGTGCTGGACGGATCCGATCCCGTCGGCCAATATGGCATGGTAATTAGAGAGCTCGGAATGGCAGGGATTACGACTGACAGGGCTGCGAGGAAGATCGAGATCGAGAGGACCACGGGCGGCGGGATCCAGATAGCGTGCACAGGCAGGATCGCCTGCAGGGTGGAGGAGGTTGACAAGATCTTGAAGGAGGCGGGTGTCAGGAACGCGATCGTCAGGATATGGGGTGACGCAGGTAAGGATGACATCCTGGGGGCGCTGGAACAGACGAAGATCTACAAGCCCTCGCTGATCCTGGTAAACAAGGTTGACGCATTCCCTGGGGCGCTGCATGAATTCAAAAAGCTGTCAGGGAAGGAGGCCCTCGGGGTCTCGGCGCGGACTGGGGAGGGTCTTGGCAGCCTCGGCAAGGAGATCTTCAGGATGGTCGGCATAATCAGGGTCTACACCAAGGAGGTCGGGGGGGAGCCCGCCAAGAAACCCATTGTGATGAGGCAGGGAGCGAAGGTCCTCGATGTGGCGAAGGTGGTGCACTCGCACCTCTACAAGAACTTCAAGATAGCGAGGATCTGGGGACCCTCGGCGAAGTATGATGCCGAGAAGGTGGGTGCAGACCACGAGCTTGCGGACGGGGACATAGTGGAGATAAGGATAAAATAGAAATTTCCGGTTGCCTAGCCCGCCAAGGGGAAAGGATTATTTTGGGCGAAGAAGACGGAATATAGAAGAATGTTCGTAGTGTCTGGTGAGGGCAGATGGTCAGGATAGCGCAAATATCGTGCGGCTCCGAGTACAGCGGGATCCAGGCAGAGATCGAGAAGGCTGCAAAGATCGTTGGCGGGCAGATATTCGTGCCTGAGGTCGACGTTTCGGAGATAAGGACGATTGAGGACGAGCTCGGCTTCCATGTGGCTAGCCCGGGACTTAGGGTGATGATGGCTAGGGCGAAGGCCATAGTCGATGGGAGGGTAGATGCAGACGGGGTGTTCATTGCGACCTGCTTCAGGTGTGCCGAAGGCGCACTCGTCAGGAGCGTCGTCAGGAGGTATATCCAGAGCCAGACTAAGATCCCAGTAGTGACATATTCATTCACAGAGAGGACCAAGGCCGGGGCACTCCTGCTCCGCATGGAGGCGCTGGTGAACATCATAGACAAGAAGCCCCTCTTCGCCAGGATGAAGCAGGAGGGCGTAACTGCCGGGATAGACTCGGGATCGACAACAACGAAGGCCGTTGTCATGAAGGATAATGAGATCATAGGCCACGGCTGGGTCCCCACGACCAGCGTGCTGGACTCGGGCATGACGGCGCTGAACCAGGCGCTCAAGGAGGCAGGAATAGACGAGTCCAAGCTTGAGGGGATCGGGGTCACTGGCTACGGCAGGACGATCCTAAAGGAGAAGTACAAGGCACAGCTGGCTATGGAGGAAGTCTCAACCTGCTCAAAGGGTGCGCTGTTCCTGACCGACAAGCAGAGAGGGGACGCCACCGTCATAGACATAGGCGGCATGGACAACAAGGCAGTCACCCTCTACGACAGCATCCCTGACAGCTTCACTGTCGGGGGCGTCTGCGCCGGGGCCTCAGGAAGGTTCCTCGAAACCACCGCCAAGAGGCTCGGCGTCCCGATAGAGCAGTTCGGGGATCTCGCGATGAAGGGGGACTGGAAGGCAGTCCCCATGAACGCGTACTGCATCGTCTTCGGGCTCCAGGACCTCGTTGCCGGGCTTGCAGGCGGTGCAAAGCCGGAAGATGCGGCCGCAGCCGCCTGCCACAGCGTAGCCGAGCAGGTATTCGAGCAGCAGCTCCAGGAGATAGACATAAGGTACCCGATAATCCAAGTCGGATCGACGGCGCTTGTCAAGGGGCTGGTCAAGGCACTCTCCGAGATACTAAGCGTCGAGATGATAGTACCAGAAAAGCCAAACCTGATCGGGTGCGTCGGCGCGGCGGTGATGGTATCCGGAATGAAGGAGCTAGAGGAGACCAAGAAATAGGTTCGCAAAGGGATGCGCCGCAGATGAACCTGAGATCGATCCCCAAAGGATACACAGCAGGCACGCACAGGCAGATCCCCCCGGAAAAGACGCTGGAGCTAGTCAGCAGGGTAAAGGAAAAGGCAGGCATCACGAGGGTTGCGGAAATAACAGGGCTAGACCGAATCGGGATTCCCATCTTCACTTCGATAAGGCCGATGGCATCACAGGGGGCGGTCACGGTCTACACAGGAAAAGGCTGCTCCCAAGAGGAGGCAGAAGTTTCGGCTGTGATGGAAGGCATTGAGAGGTTCTCCGCAGAGCCCAGGGGCTTCAGACTCGTGAGGGGTTCATACAGGGATCTCAGCAGGGAGAGGGAGGTGCTGGATCCAAATCTGCTGATACTGCCCCGAAGGTACCAGCACTCCGAGGAGATAGAATGGGTCGAGGGGCACTCGCTCACTCGGGAGGTCCCGATACTAGTCCCGGCTGAGGCTGTTTTCCACCCTTACAGCAGGCACAATCAGCTCTTCCGGACCAACACCAACGGACTCGCCGTCGGCAACGCGGTGGAGGAGGCGATTGTGCACGGGCTTATGGAGGTGATTGAGAGGGACGCCTGGTCCCTCTTCGAGGCTGGAAGGCTGCAGGGCAGGGGGCTCGAGCTGTCGGGTAGCAGCAGCCAGATGGTTACGTCGATACTGGAAAAGCTCGCGAAGGCAGGCATCGGGGTCTATGCGAAGGACATCACCTCGGACGTTGGGATCCCAACGGTAGCAGCGGCCATTGACGATGAGCTGACGAAGGACCCGGCGCTCCTCTCTCTCGGCGTGGGGACGCATCTCGTGGCTGAGATCGCAGCAGCCAGGGCCCTGACCGAGGCAGCACAGAGCAGGCTGACCACCATCCATGGGACCAGGGAGGACACGGTTAAGGCTGAATTTGCCAGGAGGATAGGTTACGAAAGGATGAAGAGGATAAACAGGCGGTGGTTCTCCCCGTGCCCACAAAGGGTCAGCCTTGACGAATTGAGATCATTCTCCGGGAAGGATTTCCTCGAGGACATAAGGTACACGCTTGAGAGGCTGATTAGTGCCGGGCTCAGGGAGGTTATAGTTGTAGATCTCACGCGGGGCGAAACAGGGATTCCTGCGGTCAGGGTCATAGTCCCGGGGCTCGAGGTCTATGCGTTGGACAAGGAGAGGGCCGGCAGAAGGCTGTCCACTTATTCAGACACAGGGTATTGAAGTGTGGGAAATCTGAGCCAAGAGGCGGCGCACAATATGAGGGTGGTTGTCTTCTTGGGGCCGAGCTTGGAACGGGAGGAGGCCCGGAAGGTCCTCAGCGATGCAGAATACCTGCCGCCGGCAGCCAGGGGAGACATTATCGGGACGGCTGAAGCCGGGGCGGAAGTTATAGCACTCATCGACGGGGTTTTCTACCAGCAGGCAGCGGTCTCACACCGGGAAATACTCAAGGCAATGGAAATGGGGGCAAAGGTCTTCGGGGGCTCCAGCATGGGGGCGCTGAGGGCGTCTGAGCTCGACGTATACGGAATGGTCGGCATCGGCACGATTTATGAATGGTACAAGTCAGGCAGGATAAGGTCTGACGACGAGGTCGCCGTTGCATTCCACCCCGAAAGCCTCAAGCCGCTCTCAGAGCCGCTGGTGAACATCAGGGCAACGCTTGAGAAGGCTCTCGCTTCTGGTGCAATAAACCAACAGGAGCACGACTCCATCCTCGCTGCATCGAAGGAAGTTCCCTTCCAGCTGAGGAACTATCCGAGAATACTCCAGAGGGCAGTTCGCTCGGGCATCAGCAGTATCAGGGCAGGGGAGATACTTGAACTTATCAAGGGTGTTCGAAGAGACCTGAAAAGGGAGGATGCGATCAAAGTCCTAGAAAGGATCAGGGAATGGCAAGAGCGCTGAAAACGGAGTGCGATCGGTCCAAATAAGAACGGTTGAAAGAAATATCGGTTCCTTTAAGATTACTACGTAATAACTACAAAGATAAATACAGCGGTTTTCAAAATAGGTTGTCTTTAGGGTGTAGGGCACAATGGGCGTTCCTTTCATAGAGATCAGGAATGTGTCAAAGACCTTCAATGGGAACAAAGTCTTAGAGAATGTTTCGCTCACCATAGACGAGGGGGAGAGAGTCGGCATAATAGGCAAGAGCGGATCCGGGAAGACGGTGCTGCTCTCGATGCTCAAGGGGATAAAGGAGTACAAGCCAGAGTCTGGACAGATAGTTTTCCACGTTGCCGTATGCGAGCACTGCCAGACGGTAGAAGGACCGAGCTGGGCAAACAAGAAGTGCCCCAACTGCTGCCCCCACTGCCAAAAAGAGATGGAGAGGGCGGACGTGGACATTTACGGCGAGGATCCGAAGACGAAATGGCTGAGGCAGCGCATAGCGATAATGTTCCAGAGGACCTTCGCGCTTTATGGCAGCCTCACAGTCTACGAGAACCTCGTCGAGGCGCTCAACAAAGTTTCCTCCGAGGATGCCAGCAGGAAGGCGCTTGAGATAGCCAAGGACATCGGCCTGGCAAACAGGCTGCTGCATGCAGCAAGGGACCTTAGCGGTGGCGAGAAGCAGAGGGTAGTCCTCGGCAGGCAGCTGGCGATCAAGCCACTGCTCCTGCTGGCTGACGAGCCCACGGGGACCCTAGACCCCCTGAATGCGGAGATGATCCACAAGATCATAAAGAG
>JAULTB010000015.1:0-452 GCA_038801655.1 Candidatus Methanosuratincola thermotaenarum
GCTTTGAGTGCCCGGGTATTGGGTACGCCTTGATCTCCCCGTTCTCCTCCTCGAACTCCACCCCAAGATCGACGAGGCGCGAGAAGTACTTCGAGATGTCATTGACCATTGTCTTGGCTAGCCTCTTGTCGTTGATCATGCGCCCCCCTCGGAGCGTGTCCTGGAAGTGCAGATCCGTGCTGTCCCCCGGATCGCCGAAACCAGTCACTGCTGAGAGTATGCCTGCAGCCATGGAGGTCGTATTCGCCCCGCCGACCAGCGTCTTCGTGACTATCGCCGTACTTGAGAGGTCTGATGCGGAGGAGATCGCCGCGCAAAGCCCTGCGAGCCCCCCGCCTATCACCAAAACGTCTGTTTCGAGTTCCATTCCATTCACCATTAAGATCGATTCTTCTGGTTGATCGATTCTTCTGGCTGCGGGTCGGTCATTAAGGCTATTGTGGCTAACCCCC
>JAULTB010000015.1:462-24752 GCA_038801655.1 Candidatus Methanosuratincola thermotaenarum
CAGCACCTCTGCACCGTCGTGGATCGGGTTCCTCATGTCTGCCTTCGAGAGGAGGGCGCCGTCCAGCGTTATCATGATCCCTTGCTCGATCTCTGAATCGGTGAGCAGGCGCCTCACCTTCTCACCGTATTTCTCGATCAGGCAGCTGATGAGGTCCTCGACTGTGGAGCCCTCTTTCAGCTGGATCTCCTCCTCCTTCACGCCAGTCGCGTCCCTCAGGATGGAAAGGTAAGAGACCTTGACCCGCAAGCCAGCCACCGGTCTTCCAATCGGAGCAGCGCCGAGCTACTCCTCCTTCTTGCCCCTCGGCTTGAGCTTTTCCAGCACCTGGGGCATCGTAGTGTATTCCATCTCCTCCGGCCCAAGCCGCTCTGGCATGAACGGGCCGTGCCTCCGCATGTAGTCGGCTATCTCGCATGCTTTCGCCCTGGTCATTTCGAATGCCGGGTCATCGAAGAGGTCGGACGGGCCTGTGAGCCTGCCGTTCTTGATCTGGAAGCCCAGAGCTATGAGCCTCGGCGGGCCGTCGAACCTTGTGCACCGGGCGTTCTTCTGCGCCACGGGCATGATTGGGCCGTAGTGGGATCCGCGCATCCACCCCGCGACCAGGTGCGGGAACGCAAAGGGCTCCAGGATCTCCCCGACCGCTGGGAGGCCGTGCTGCGCCCTCACTATCGCGACTGGGTCGTCCTTCCCGACGTACCTGCCTGCGATGAGGCACAGCCTTGTGATGCTCACTTTTGAAGCCACAGTCCCGTCTTTCTTGCTGATCTTCTTGAGGATGTACCTCCCCGTGGTCCCGATGAGCGCAAGGAGATCGTAGGACTCCTCGGGGGTCTTCAGCTCGAAGGAAGTCCCGTCCAGCACGTCCAGGACTTGGAAAGTGAACCCATCGTGCATCGTCGGGTCGATCACAAGCCCTGCTGTGGAGAACGGGTCAGCAAAGGCCTTGTAGAGCGGCAGGTTGAACGCCCCCGGCTCGGTCTTGTCCGCCATGAATACGACCACGGGCTCGCTCTTCCTCTCCTCGAATTCCATCTCAGCGTAGCCCGGTCCCAAGCCCTTCAGGTTCCCTGAGAAAGCTTCGCAGAGGAGGTCCTGCCCAGCGGCGTAGAGCCCCAGATCTTCAGCGACCTTTGCTGCCTTCTTGAATGTCTCCCACGCCAGGTTGTGTATCTCGGGGTTGTCCTCCCCCTTCTTGTGAGTGATGATCAGCTCGATGTCATCACCGCAGTTTGTGACGTGGAAGTCGCTTATCAGACCAGAGTCTTTCGCTTCTTTCAGGGCATCCTGGGCAGCCTTCAGCTGCATCGGGTGCACGACATGGTGCCCCGCAAGAGAGCCAACATCTGCCTTTAGCACGCTCAAAGTCGTCTTAACCATACAAGACACCAATTGTCTATCGTCTCTCACCTCTTAAAAATCCTGTGCTGGTTTTGGAGGGTGGTTCAAAGGCTGGAATTGCGGGTTGGGAATCATGTGGCTTGTTTATGTGATTAATTTATCCGCAAAAAGCTACCTATCACAAGCATCATTATCACATATGCCGCAAGAAAGGAGAAAAGGTACTCTTTGCGGGCAAGGAAGTATGACCCGGCCATCAGCACGCGCATGAAGGGGGTAAGTATCAGGACAAGGACGCCTGCCCAAGCGATCTCCGTCGAAACGAAGAACCCCAGGGCAGTTATGGCGACCCCGCCGATCACCCCTGCCCTGAGGACCCACGAGATCAGCTCCTCCACGCTCACCAAGCCAAGATCCCTCCAGCCTTAAGAAGCAGGACTGCGCCGAAGAACGACAACACCACCGCCAGGACCTTCCTTACCACTGCGGATCTCGACTTTGCTAGGAGCCTGGTGCCAATGTAAGCCCCTATCATGATGCCCATTATGGTCGGGGCGGCCAGCTTGAGATCGACAAGACCGCTCTCGAAGTAAATCACAGCGCTGGCTGCCGCAGTCACGCCTACCATGAAATTGCTCGTCGCAGCAGCAGCCTTGATTGGTATCTTCATCACAAGGTTCATTATCGGCACCTTTATCACACCGCCGCCTATGCCGACCATCCCGGAGACGGCGCCCGCGATGAAACTTGTGACCGCACCCAGCTCGAGGTTCTTCACACCATAACTCACAGTCGCAGATGACTGCTCGTCATAGAAGCTGCCATCTAGGACTGCCCTGCCCCCCGCACCTTCCTGGGGCACAGCCACGGAGGCAGCCGGCTCAACCTTCCTCTCCCTGAGCATCGTGACGGAAGTGTAAAAGAGCACGCACCCCAGCAGGGCCTGGATCGCCCAGACTGGCATTGATATCGCGAGGTATGCCCCGACTACCGCCCCCGTCACCGTAAATGCCTCGAGGACCATCGCCAGCCTCAAATTCGTCATCTTGTCCTTTATGTAGACGCTGCCTGCCATGCTTGAGCTGGCTATGACTGCTATGAGGCTCAGCGCGACCGCTTGGTGCGCAGGGAGGTTCAGCGCGAGCAGGAGGAAAATGATCATCAGCACCCCGCCGCCGAGGCCGAGCATTGCGCCTAGGCTTCCCGCGAATACGCCAAAGAGGAGGATCGCCAGAGCCATCAGGTAGAGATCCGTGGAGAAGCCCCCCGCATTTGTTTAGCCCGTTGGTCAAAGTGTTATATATCGATTCTTTTCAAATGGACTCTGTGGTATCTATGCGCTCGGACGTCGTCAAGAAAGGCATCCAGAAGGCTCCGCACAGGGCGCTCTTCAAGGCCCTCGGGCTGATAGACGAGGAGATATCCCGCCCGATGATTGGGATTGTCAACTCATGGAACGAGATCATACCAGGCCACGTCCACCTGAACAGGATCGCCGAGGCTGTGAAGGCCGGCGTCAGGATGGCTGGCGGCACGCCCCTCGAGTTCAACACGATAGGCATATGCGACGGTATAGCGATGGGGCACGAGGGGATGCGGAGCCCTCTAGTCAGCCGGGAGATCGTTGCGGACTCGGTCGAGGTGGTCGCGAATGCGTACTCCTTCGACGGGCTCGTCTTCGTCTGCAGCTGCGACAAGATTGAGCCGGGGATGGTGATGGCAGCGCTCAGGGCCGATGTGCCTTCCATTTTCGTGACCGGTGGGCCGATGCTATGCGGCGTGCGCCGGGGGAAGCGCCTATCTCTAGACATGACCTTCGAGAGCATAGGGGCGCACCTCAACGGCAAGATGAGCGAGGAGGAGCTTAAGGAGATCGAGGAGTACTCCTGCCCCGGCCCAGGGTCGTGCGCCGGGATGTACACGGCTAACACGCTCGCATGCCTCATAGAGGCGATGGGGCTATCTCTGCCGGGCAGCGGCACCGTACCTGCTGTCGATGCAAGGAGGCTGAGGCTGGCTAAGCATGCCGGGATGAAGATAATGGATCTCATTGAGGCAGGGATCACTCCAACGAAGATAGTGACCGAGGCATCCTTGCGGAATGCGATCACGGTCGACGTCTCGATGGGCGGATCCACGAACGCGATACTCCACCTAATGGCGATCGCAAACGAAGCGGGAGTGCCGCTTAGGCTCGAGACTTTCGACGAGATAAGCAAGAGGACTCCGCAGCTCGTGAGCATGATGCCTGCCGGGGACGTGCCGATGGAGGATCTCGACAGGGCCGGCGGCGTGATGGCGCTGATGAAGCAGCTCTCCCAGTTGGGGCTCATCGATCTGAAGCCGCTTACCGTGACAGGGGAGAGCATAGGCAAGAGCATCGAGCAGGCATCCGTAATCGGGAGCACAATCAGGCCTGCGCTTGACCCCATAAGGCCGACTGGGACGCTGGCTGTGCTGAGGGGGAACCTGGCGCCCGACGGGGCGGTCATAAAGACCGCGGGGCTGAGGAGGCTGAAGTTCGAGGGGAGGGCTTTGGTCTTCGACAGGGAGGAGGACGGCATCGCCGCGGCGACGGAAGGCAAGATCACTGAGGGGACTGCAGTCATCATCAGGTACGAAGGGCCAAAGGGCGGCCCTGGGATGAGGGAGATGCTCCAGCTCACGTCAATGCTCGTCGGGATGGGCATTGGCGAGAAGGTCGCGATGATAACGGACGGCAGGTTCTCCGGGGCGACGCATGGCATGATGATTGGGCACGTATCCCCGGAGGCTGCCGAGGGCGGTCCAATCGCAGCCGTCAGGGACGGCGACCTCGTGAGGATAGACGTGGAGAAGAGGCTCCTCGAGGTGGATCTGAGCGACGAGGAGATCAGTTCAAGGCTCTCAAAGTGGGTGCCGCCTGAGCCGAAATACAAGAGGGGGGCGTTCTACAGGTACAGCCGGATGGTGACCTCGGCCTCCACAGGCGCAGTCCTTAGGTAAACTCTTTTTTACCATTTGTAATTTTTTGCTGATCCAAAGGGCACATGATTAAAAAAAGTTGATGTTGTGTTTTAATATTACTTGGAGCACCTGACGCCAATTATCGTAAGCAGATCATCAGCAGTTAAGTAGGATTCCCAAAATTGGGTTCAGTGAAAATTCCATTAAAACAAGGATTGAAGTCAGCCAATCGAACGCCCCTTGTTAACCTGAGAACTTTAGTTTCCAGGTGCCGTGCTTAGAGCTCTTTTTGCCATTTTTTTGCCATGACCCGAGCCAGGATCCAAAAACGATTTTATGTGCAAAGATTGTTTTAAAGCGACTGGCCAATCACCATGCTGATCGTCACCATTCAATTTGGCATTCCTAGCAATGGCGCAACCCTCCGCCAGATCTCAGTCGTGCCTGAGGGCCACTACGGGGTCCATCTTCGACGCGCGCCTGGCAGGGTAGAATCCGGCGAGCAGCGCGACCGCTACCGCGAACAAGAGCACAAGGGCGGCTATGTCTGGCCTTATTATTGGGGTGTAAGAGAATGACTGCGCGGATCCGAAAGACCCTGCTGTCCTGCTGATGCCCGCGGAAAGGAGGATGGGTATCACGTATGATATCCCGGACCCGACCAGTATCCCAAGGACCCCGCCGATCACTCCCATCACGGTCGCCTCGGACAGGAAGATGAGGAGGACGTTGTTGTTGGTGAAGCCCAGCGCCTTGAGCACCCCTATCTCGCGCGTCCGCTCTATCACGGAGACGAACATGATGTTCATTATCCCAAGCCCTGCCACGAAGAGCGAGATCGCAGCGATCGCCCCCAGCAGGACTGTGAGCTGCCCAGTGATCGTCGACACGATCTGCGTGATCTGCTTGACTGTGAGTATGCTGAGCCTGGTCCCGTAGATCGCCTTTACATTCTCGACGACGTAATCGACAGACTCCACGTCAACTGTCTTGACGAAGAGGGCGTTGTAGCTGCTCCTGCCCGTGAGCGCCATCGCGCCCTTCAGAGACATGAATAGGCTGTCGTCCACCGAGACCAGAGCGGACGTGCCGTAGGGCTCGAGGGCGCCGACGACCTGGACTGTCTTCTTCACCGGGTTCACAAGCCCGATCTCAACTGCTGCGGACTGCCCCACCGAGACCATCGGGTATGTGAGGTCTTGGGGCTGCCTCACCGAGGACCCTACCGTGACCTCGGAGTAGCTCAGGGGCTGGTATAGCCTCCCCTCGGCGTACTTCACGTCGCTTATCAGTATCTCGAACTCTGAGCCGTCTACGCCCACGAGCGTGAAGAGGCGCGACGTCCCCCCGCCGTAGACCCTCACGGGCGCGGTCACGACGGGCACAACGTACTCGACCCCGGGTATCTGCAGGATCTTGTTCACGTCGGTCTGCGTCAGGACCACCGAACCCGATGCGGGCCTAATGCTGATCGTGTTGGGCCCGAGCTTGTTCACCTGGTCGATGATGCTGGACTGTATCCCCTCGGTCTGGGAGACCAGCGCGATCACTGCCGCGGTGCCCACCATTATCCCCAGTATCGTGAGCGCTGCCCTGAGCTTGCGCTGCCTTATGCCGCGCAGACCCCATTTGAGTATGTCGGAGGTTTTCATTGGGCGCTACCACGCTTCCTCCGCTTCATGTATATTGCCGCAGCCGCGATCGCAACAGCCACTGCGACGAGATGCGGCCAATAAGCGACCAGGAAGTCGGAATACGCGGGCTGGGACGGCTGCTGCGAACCGCTGTTTGCCTCAGCCACCTTCAGGCTCAGGGGGACCAGGAGGGACGATGATTGGATCTGGCCGAGGCTGTCCTTGTAGGTGTACGAGAGGTTCAGCGTGTAAGCCCCTGATGTGATGTTCTCGCCCACCATGCTCAGGGTGAACGAGGAGGGGACGTCAACCGCAATGTCGCCTATGAATATCCTGTCGCTTGAGGTGGGCCTGAGTGCGCCGTTCCCAGATGGCGATAGGATGGCGCTCTTGGCTGGCGCAGAACCGATGTTTATCATCGTGACCGAGACCGAGAATGGCTTTCCCTGGGTGATGTTCTGCGGGAACGTCGAGGTCTCGAGGACCACGAGGCTCACCTCCCCCTTGACCAGGATTCCGAGCTGCTTCGTCTCCTGCCTGGACCTTGAGAGCGAGTCCGTGTAGTATAGTGAAGTGGAGAGCGATGTGATTGATCCCGATGCGGAGGCCGGGACGTAAACGCTCAAATTGACTGCCTTCTCCTCGCCCGGCGCCATGCTCCCGAGCGTCCACGTCCCGTCGCTGCCGATGAGCGCGAGCGAAGAAGACGACGGGATTGAGATCGACCCGGATGTGGCCTGGGAGAAACCGATGCCCAGGACGATCCCGCTCGCCTGCCCAGCGCCCACATTCTTAACCCTCATCTCCAGCGAATTCACCCTGCCAGCCACCAGCTCCTGCGTGCTGAGCTGGATGCTGAAGCTCGTCGCCTCAGACGGAGCGGGGAGTGCCCTTGTCCCGGCGTACCTGGTCTCCTGCACGTATGTGAAGCCGTCAGTGTAGGAGAGCTGGACAGGGAAGAGGAAGACAGATCCTGCAGTCGAAGGGAGCGCATACAGCGTGACTGGGATCTCAACCGTCCCGTTCGCGTCTATCGAGTCGATAATCCACCTCCCCGAACTCTCGTATATGATGAACTGGGAGGATCCTTGGACGGTCCCCGTAGGGGTGGCTGTGAGCGCAGTCAGTATTGAGGACGTGCCTGCCTGCGAGGTACCCGCGCCAGTGCCGGGGTATCCCAAAGAGACGGAGATGTTGGTCGCGACCCTCTTCCCGACGTTGTCTATCACCAGAGTGAGCGTGTTGTTCTGCCCTGGGTTGATCTCGCCAGGCACGATCCTCGGCACTAGCGCCGCCGATTCCAGATCCTTGTTGGAGACGCTGAAGCCGACAGAGCGGGTCACGGATGTGGTCGCGACGGCGCTCTCGTTCCTGTAGCTGACCGTGAACGAAATCTGGATTATCTGCCCGACTGCAGAGGGGGAGACGTAGACGGTCATGTTGAATTGGGCTTCCTCCCCAGGCGCGATCGATGACAGGTTGTACCTGCCGTCCCCCCCGACGATCATGAGCAAATTCCCGCCGGTGAGCGAGGTGCCAATGGATGCGGACGCCACCACCTCGTTCGCGGTGTTGTTGCCGGTGTTCGCCACCGTGAACCTTACCGTGTTCTCAGCCCCGGCGACTAGCGCCTGCGTGTCCGACCTTAGCGTGATGTTTACTGCGCCCTCCGCAGCTGGTAAAAGGGGCATCATGAGCGCGACCAGCAGGGCGATTGCCAAGGCAGGCTTCAGACCCTTCAAACGCGGCACTGCGATTGCGCCCAAATATTGTTGAAGTCCTCTGCTATGCTCAATTTGCATTCCTGACCTCCTCCTTCTCAATCTTACCATCCCTGAAGAACCATGTCTTGTCACAGTAAGATGTCAACTCCAGGTTGTGCGTGACCATCACAATCGTGACCCCCTTCTCCTCGTTGAGCCGCCTCAGGATCTCGATTATCTCGTGGCTGGACTTCGAGTCGAGGTTCCCGGTGGGCTCGTCTGCCAGGATTATCTGGGGCTCGTTTGCAAGCGCCCTAGCGATGGCTACCCTCTGCTGCTGCCCCCCGCTCAGCATCGTCGGGCGGTTCTTCTCGAAGCCCTTCAGCCCGACCATCTCGAGCAACTCATAAGATCGCCGCCGCCTCTCCTCTGTGGGGACGCCGGCTGCGATTAGCGGCGTCTCGACATTCTCTGCCGCGCTCATGTAAGACAGGAGGTTGAACGTCTGGAAGACGAACCCTAACTTCCTGTTCCTGAGCTCAGCGAGCTTCTTGTCGTTGAGCTTCGAGATCTCGACGCCGTCTATCATCATCTTCCCCTTCGTGGGCCTGTCTAGGGCGCCCATGAGGTTCAGAAGGGTCGACTTCCCGCTCCCAGACGGCCCAACTATCGCG
This sequence comes from Candidatus Methanosuratincola thermotaenarum, assembly GCA_038801655.1. Lineage (GTDB taxonomy): Archaea > Thermoproteota > Methanomethylicia > Methanomethylicales > Methanomethylicaceae > Methanosuratincola > Methanosuratincola thermotaenarum. Next base: position 8,764 of record JAULTB010000015.1, read on the forward strand.
ATGTACTCGCCCTTTTTGACGCTGAAGCTGACCCCTCGGAGCGCAGGGTAGTCGATCTGCCCGAGCCGGTACACCTTCCAAAGGTCCTCCGCCACCATGACTTCCAAAGAACCGGTCCCAGGCATTCGCATGACCACCCAATTTTCTGTTGTTTAATAGAACCGCCTTCTTCAATATATAAGGGATGCCATGTTGGCACTGGAAAAAGCTGCAGGGCAGACGGGTCGCAATGCCCTGGCGATGAGAAAGAAAGGTTGCCCCTCACGGGACTGGCAATGAAGGCAAGACAGGCAGATTGATCCAAAGGCAAAAAGAAGGTTCCTGCAAAGCGAAATAGGATAAGGATATTACATTGCACGCGAGACCTTCTTAACGGTGGTATTTTTGCCCGGAGATGCTTGTACAGATCACGGAGACGCAAGGGAAAAGGAGGGGAAAGGCAACCGCATCTGGAAAAATTCATTCGTCGATCCTTATGCCTCGCTCAGCGAAGGCACCAGGCTTGGCGGCGACTTCATTTATATAGCCCCCTTCGTTGAGACGAAGGGCGAGGTTTCGATAGGGGGCGGATCGAACCTCCAGGACGGGGCAAGGGTAGAGGGGCCTGCCGAGATCGGTTCGCTCGTGAGCCTGGCTCACAGGGCTGAGGTAATCGCCTCAAGGATAGGCGACTTTTCGTTCGTCGGGTTCAACGCCAGGGTCGCGAATTCGATCGTGAAGGGGGGCTGCTTCATCGGGCACGGCGCCAAGATAGATGGCATGGTCCTCGAGGAGGGGTCCTACGTGCCCCCGGGCGGGACCGGGCCGGCAGGGGGCGTCGACGAGGCGCTCACCGCCTTCAAGGAGGAAGTCCTGGAGGTTAATGCAGAGCTCGCGCTCGGCTACGTCGACCTTTACAGCGATCTGGATGGCAATGTTGGCATGGTCTCACCCTCGCCAAGGACAAGCTGGTGCGACCGCCCCGCTGCCCCTAAGGCGGACCGGATCGTCATCAATGGGCGGGCCAGGGTAATAGGGAACGTCGAGTTCAAGGGGCGCGCCGAGATAGGGGACAGGTCTTCGATTAGGGGAGACGAGGGGTTCCCCCTGGTGATAGGCGACGGCGCCAGGATAGGGAGCGGCGTGGTCTTCCATTCGCTGAAGGGGCACGGGATCGTGGCCGGATCTGGCGTAACCATTGGCGATTGCACAGTCGTCCACGGGCCTGCAAAGATAGGCAACGGTGCGGCGATAGGTCGCGGGTGCACCCTCCTGAAATGCGAGGTTGACGAGGGAGTGGAGGTTGAAGACGGGACCATCCTCATCGAGAGGAGGGCGACCAAGGGAGGCATAATTGGCCTGAGGAAATGAAAGCCCTGTGGATGACAAAAAAGCGGGATGAGGAGACAAATTGGACTGGTTCTCTCTCCTGATCCAATACCTCCAGGGGTATGGATACGCTGGCGCGCTCCTGATAGCCTTCTTCGGGAACCTGGTGCCGTTCCTACCCGTCCCTTTCCTTATACCCATATTCCTCATCTCCGGGGTCTTGGATCCGCTCCCTCTCGGGCTTGCCGTCGGGGCAGGCGCGACATTCGGCAAGTGCGTAGCCTACGCCGTGGGGAGGGGAGGGGCTGCTTTCCTCGGGGAAAGGAAGAAGGAGGAACTCAAGTGCTTCACCAAGGCATTGGGGAAGTACGGGGACCTGGCAATATTCATCTTCTCGGCTTTCCCGCTGCCTGATGACGTGATCGCGATACCTTTCGGGATAGCAAGGTACAGCTTCAAGCGCTTCTTCGCGATGCTGCTCTTGGGAAAGCTCTTCCTCGGGCTCCTGGTAGCGTTCGCAGGGCACTACTCATTCGAAGTCATAATCAGTTTCCTCGGCGATGGCAACATGATCTATGGGATTCTAGTTTCAGTAGCCCTGGTCGTGGCTATCACAGCGGTCATACTGAAGATAAACTGGATCGAGGCTGTCGAGTACACTCAGAGGCACGGGTTGCCAGCTTATCTGAAATTCCTCTTTGGGACTTGGATCAATCGGCTGAGGGGTTCGAAGAATGATGGATAGATGGTTGCGTGGCAGGCGCTCCCACAAGCCCATGCCTCATGAGTCTCCTTGTCCGTGAGGCATCAACCAAGATCCCGCCATGGCCCACTTCATTCTGCCTGCGGCGACCGGAAAAACTGTTTTAAGATCACCCAAACAGAAGATAGGGCGGCGATGAATGTGGATGTGAAGGTCACACTCCTCGCACATACCCCTGATCCCGAGCGCGCGGCTGCCGCGGCAGCTAGGCAATGCTACTCAAAGTTCAGCGCCGCGAAGGCCTTTTCCGACCTCTCGCCCGAGGACATTAAACGGCTCCTCAGGAAGATAATCGCGAGCGGGCACCTATCCGTGCTTGAACATGCTAGCTTCACATTTGTCATCGACGGGATCTCGAGGGCGTGCAGCCACCAGCTAGTCAGGCACAGGATAGCCTCGTATTCGCAGCAGAGCCAGCGGTATGTCAAGCTTGACGAGCTCGAATTCATCGTCCCAGACAGCGTCGCAAAGGATGCAGAAGCGCAGAGGATCTTCTCCAAAGGGCTCGAGCTGTGCAGGGAGGCATACAGGAGCCTGCTGGCGAAAGGGATCCCTGCGGAGGACGCGCGTTATATACTCCCCCAGGCTTCGCCCACGAAGATAGTTGTCACCATGAACGCGAGGTCGCTCCTCAACTTCTTCGAACTCAGGTGCTGCCTATCGGCCCAGTGGGAGATAAGGAGGGTGGCGGAGGACATGCTCGCCCTGGTGAAGGGGGTCGCGCCAACGATATTCGAGAATGCCGGGCCTTTCTGCGTCTCCAAGAGGATCTGCCCCGAGAGGAAGTACGACTGCCCGAAGTGGATCGAGCTCTACAAGAAAGGTTCACGGTCAGGCGAAACTGGAGGATCCAAGGCTGATTAGACGGACTCCTCAAAGAATGCCCTTATCCGCTCCAGGGACTCTTCCTTGACGATCATCGTGACCCTCTGATCAGGCTCGAGAGTGTGGTTGGGATCTGGGCGCAGCGTGGTCCCGTTCTTCTTGACCTTTATTATCAGCCAGTCGGTGATCAGCGGGAGGTCTATGATCCTCCTCCCCGCGACCAGCGAGTTCTTGGCTACCTTGAGGTCAACGATCTTCACCCCGACCGGGATCGTCCCCTCGATCGGGAACTCCTCCTTGATGAGCCTGAGCACCTTCTCCGCGGCGGTCAGCTCGGGGCAGAGCGTGTCCGTAATGCCCAGCTTCTCAGCTATCTTTGCCATCCTCGGGTCGCCTAATCTTGCGATCGTCCGCTTCACGCCGAGCTCCTTCGCGATGAGGCAGGCCAGGATGTTCGCCTCGTCCTTGCTTATGACTGAGATCACGAGGTCGAAGGTGGCTATGTCAGCGGACGCAAGGTCGTCCATATTTGTGACGTCGCCCTTGAGCGTAAGGACGTCATACTGCTCCGAGAGCTCCCTGCAGACATCCTCGTCTATGTCCATTATAGCAATCTCGTGCCCCTTGTTGTTCAGCTCCCTGATCAGGTACCTGCCGATGCCGCCAGCACCAAATATGAGGATACGCATAGATCAAGACGCCATCTCGGATCCAACTATCAATAGATACATATATATAAATTTAAAATAGGCTGTTCAGAAACGGTGTCTGAACATGATTGAGGACGTCAAGGAAGAGATCCTCAGCGGGCTGTCGGGTCTTCTCCTGATCTTTGGCGGCATCCTTCTCCTCCCAGCCATCCCGGCGCTGCTGTTCGCAGAGTTTGAGAGCGCAGCCCCATTCTTGGCGACTGGGATCGCGGTTGCCTTGCTCTCATTTCTGGCGAGGAAGAAGATCAGGGCAAGGGAGAGCTACTCAAGGATCTCCTCGATAGTGATCGCTGCGGCAGGCTGGATGCTGATCTCGGCGATCGGGGCGATCCCATTCGCCGCGGTCCTTGGGTTCAACCCCTTGGACGCCCTCTTCGAGTCGATGTCCGGCTTCACCACGACAGGGATGACCCTGATCACCGACTTTGAGGCGGTACCACATTCGATACTCTTCTGGCGGAGCCTGACGCAGTGGATAGGGGGGGCCGGGATAATCCTCCTCTTCACATTGATACTCGTTGGAGGGGGGATAGGGAGCTGGAGGCTCTACCACCTCGAGGGGAGGGAGGAGAAGTTCACAATGAGCACAATCGCCACAATTAAAAGGATCTGGCTCATTTACTCAGTCCTGACGGCGGCATGCGCGATCGTGCTCCTGCTGCTAGGGATGCCGCCCTTCGATGCGGTCAACACTGCAATGACCGCCCTCTCAACAGGGGGATTCCTCACCAAGAGCAGCATCCTATACTTCGGGAAGCCCGAGATCCAAGTTGTTCTCTGCGTTTTCATGACGATGGGTGCAATAAGCTTCTCGCTGTTCTACAACATCCTGAGGTTCGACTACAAGCGCATTATCAAGGACGTTGAGACGAAGTTCCTCATAGGGATCTTGCTGGCATGCAGCCTCTTGGTGGCGGTCTTCCTGATCTTTGACGGGTTCGACCCGGGCTACGCGCTGCTCGAGGGCTTCTTCAATACGATCGCGATAATGACGACAACGGGATATTCAAGCGTGGACCTGAATGCCTGGCCTCTCGCATCGAAATCGATCCTCCTCCTGCTTATGGTGATTGGCGGGTGCTCGGGTTCCACAGCAGGGGGGATGAAGGTGTGGCGGCTCATCGTCATGTACCGTGCCGCGAAGATGGAGATCAGCAAGATCTCGCTCCCCCCGATAGCTGTCAAGCCGATCAAGATCGGGGGCAGGGCTCTCGAGGAAGGCTATGCCGTGAGGGTTGGAGCATTCGTCTTCCTGTACATATTTGCGTTATTTGTCCAGTTCATAATCATGTCTACAATGGTGCCCGATCCCCTAGGCGCAATCTCGCTTGTCATGTCAGCCCAGGGCAACGTGGGCCCTGCATTCTACCCGGTCACAGAGGTGCCGCTTGCAGGCAAGGCCCTCCTGATCGCTTCCATGTGGTTCGGCAGGTTGGAGCTCTTCCCGGTGCTGGCCCTCTTCAGCAGGGAGCTCATGGACGCCCTGCGGGCCAAGAAAGAGAAGGCATACGTCTGATCATGGCTCGCCTTTAGGAGGCGCATTACCAGTGAACCGCTCTACACTGAAGGCACGGGCATGCCGCCGATAGAGTTAAACAGCCTCCGCACAATACTTTTCTTTTGGTGTTGAGATGTTCAGGGAAGAGCCGTACACCGACATGCAGGATCTCCTCTCGAAGGACCGGATCGCGTCGCTGTTAGGAGTAAGTATGCTGGAATGGGGGCCTGGGAGGTGCCGACTTGAGATGGTTGTAGGCGAGAGGATGCTTAACGCGTATGGTTCGTGCCATGGCTCGGCGATATTCGCCCTCGCGGACATTGCATTTGCGGTCTGCTGCAACTCGGGAGGCGTAAAGTCTGTTGCGCTTTCCATGAACATAAACTACAGGAGACCGGCCAGGCAGGGGGAGAGGCTCATCGCCGAGGCCCAGGAGGAGAGTGCCGGATCCACAACTGCGCTTTGCAGGATCAGGATCACGAACGGCGACGGGAAGGTCGTTGCGCTCGCAGACGGGCTGGCTTACAGGATCAGGTCTTGATCTTGACTTACTTGGCCCTCAAAGGAAGCAGTTGCTGGCGGGACGCGCGCCGGCCTTGAGATCCCCGCGCTTCTCTCACTTGACCGATTTGAGCCTCGCCTGCCTCCTAGCCTCGCCTTCGCGGTACCTCCTCTTCTCCTCTTCGGTCTCGGGAATCAGCCTGGGCACCTCGGTCGGCTTCCCGGACTCGTCCAGGGCGACCATTGTGGCATAGGCCGATGCGGCATGCCTCACATCGCCCGTCCTGAGGTTCTCGGCCTCCACCCTGACGCCGATCTCCATGGAAGTCCTCCCCACATAGTTTACCGATGCCTTCAGGATTATCAGGTCGCCTACCTTCACCGGCGTGTGGAAGTCCATCCTGTCCATCGAGGCTATCACAACGTTCTTCCTAGCATGCCTCATCGCCACGGCTGCAGCCACCTCGTCCACATACCTAACGATCGATCCCCCGAAGACATTCCCAGCGGGGTTCGCGTCTGAGGGGAACATCCACCTTGCAGAAACTAGCGCAGATTCGCTAACCCTCTTAGCCTCAACCATAGAACACACTCCCAATCATGTTAACCATCTCTCCCTCCAAATTTATAACCCTTCTTAGGCGGCAGGCTCTTTGGGAAGGAAGGCGGCTCAATGGCAGTGCGTGCCCCATCGAGAATAAAAGTAAAAAGAAATGGCGCAGGAATGGGCTCAAAACGAATGCGGGGGGAGATCACGCTTTCTGGGCGCAGGCAGCCTGAAAAAAGCAATGACCGGAGACGGGCGAAGGCTTAAAAAAGGCAAGGGATAGATCGATTCTGTCTTATTGTCTCTTGGGAAGGGGTAAGCTTGGCATCTGGCTCCGGCAAAGCAAGCAGCGATCCGTTTTCTGAAATTGCGGGGCAGATCATCGAGAAGCTGGGCGAGATCGGGACCGTTGTGGATTACGAGGAGCTCGAGCGATGGGCAGATAGTGAGGGGATAGGCAAGTACACGCTCAGGATGGTCCTCTGCGAGCTTGTCGAGAAGGGGGAGGCGGTCGCCCCAGAAGGCTTCTGCGACGACGGTGGCGGGATCGAGCCCCCGAAGCCGAAGAAGATCGGCGTCAGGAAGGCAGACCCCAAGGACATCGAGCGGGTCAGGGCATACCTCACGGAGTACTGGAGCGTCGGCCTTCTGCGCCTTTTCGACGACATGGCGAGGGCAGGCGTCAAGGATGTCAATGAGGCGCTCAAGGAAGTGATAAGGCGCGGGTATGCGGAGCTCTCTAGGATAGGGGTGGTCAACGCCTACCAGCTCCGGTCTGCGTCCAAGAAGGGCTGAACCGCGGATCTGAGAAAAAAGTGGTCAATAAATGGCGCCTCCACTAAAAGATAATAGCATGCAGCTGTTCCTTCTTTCTGTGGTGAGTCGAAATGGAAAGAGAAGGTGTAGATAAGGACAAGGAGAAGAGCATAGGCATATTCAACGGATCTGCCAAGGTTGGAGAGGTACTCGCAGGCTTCACGCAAGTCGCGATCACGCCCCAGGACATGACAAGCCCAATAGCGCTGCAGATGGCGCTCAGCAGGATATACGAGGCGATGACGAAGGTAGTCGAGACCGGCCCCAAGAAGAAGTTCATAGCAGAGGTGCGGTTCACGGACTCGATGGGCAATCCCGTAGTGTTCGCACTCGATCTTGGCGAGAGGATGCCGCACTTCACTAGCAATGAGGTGAAGGCCAGGATCCTGGTGGAGCTCTATGAAGAGGGGCAGAACCCATGACCTGCCAAAAAATTTTTCAATGCTGTTCTAATATGTAGTTTTATCTGCAATCGTCCTTTTCCTTGCCCCAGGAAGGGGTTCAGGTGGATCTTACGGTACTCGTGTACTTTATAGCAGCCTTCTTTTCGCTCTATTCATTGTATTACGTTCTGCTTTTCTACGCATCCGTAAGAAAAAAACGGGGGTTCACAGCGTTAGAACCCTCAAAAAGCCGCGTCAGATTCCTGGTCCTGGTGCCAGCGCATAACGAGGAGGCGGTCATAAGCGAGATCTGCAGCGACCTCCTCAATCAGAAGTACCCTGGCGATCTCTTCCGGGTGATCGTGATCGCCGACAACTGCTGCGACTCCACCGCCCAAAAAGCAAGGAAAATGGAATGCGACAGGCTGAAGCTGGTGGAGCGGAGATCCGAGGTTAGGGGCAAGGGCGCAGCGCTGGACTATGTGCTGCGCAACAAGCCCAATTTCATGCAAGGGTTCGATCCTGACTATGTCTTGGTCTTCGATGCGGACAACAGGGTGCCGGAGGATTTCCTAGCCTCGCTGGCGATGCAGATCAACGGGGAGGGGGCACTTCAGTGCAATGTTAAGACAAAGAACCCCAGCTCGTCATGGATCGCCAAGGCATCTTACTACGAAGGCATGATCCTGCAGCGGCTCTGGCAGCAAGGGAAGGAGAGCCTTGGGCTCTGCACTGCGCTCGCAGGGACGGGCGAAGCAATCAGGTATGACCTGATTTCCAGGCTGGGGTTTGGTAATTCGCTAACCGACGATCTTGACCTCACGATCCGGCTCGCAAAAGAAGGCGTGCGCGTAAGGTACTTGCATTTCCCATGCACTTATGACGAAAAGCCAGACGACCTGGGCGTCGAGCTCCGGAGGCGGACAAGATGGGCGACCGGCCATTTCCAGACATTCCTCAAGCACGGCAAGGACCTCTTCAGGAGGCCGAGCAGGCTGTCGTTCGACGCGTTCTTTTACTTAACCAACATAAACGCCCCGCTCATTGTTTTCGTTTCGTGGGCAGCCTCCCTGCTCCAGGCACTCGGATTAGCCACGATTACCCCCCTGCCCCCGGCATTCTCAATAACATTGTCCTTCGTGATCTTCCCAATACTCGCAGCCATTTCATGGCTCGAGGGCGACAGGCACTTCATCAAGAACTTCCCTTCGTTCTATGCCTTGATGGCAATATGGTTCGTTGCCGCGCCCGTCGGTCTTGTGAAGGCATTGTTTGGGGGCGCAAGATGGGAGAGGACCCCTCATACCCACAGGCTCGCGACAGTGGGAATGGCCTCCGCCCCCAGGGGCCCGATCCTCGCATCCGAGCATGTGAGCCGCCAGACTCGGAGGGGCCAGCCTGGACGGTTGAGGGCAGCAGCCCAGACCGAAGAGGTAAGCGGTTCTATGCCATGAATAATTTTCCGAGGTGCAGCTGAACTTTTTCAGGAATTTGCATAGGAGGGCGCCAAGCAAAGAAGGCGCGCTGCGCTTGGATGTTGAGTCGAAAGTCCAAACGGATGGATCAAACCCTGCCTCCGAAGAGGCGGTCCCTCAGCGCCCTCAGGTCCGGGATGAACCTCCTCCCGAGTTTCTTCCGTTCCCTGTCCAAGTAAAATGCCCTGACGCCTGCCCTCCTCGCACGGACGTAGTCCAGCTCGAGGCTGTCTCCGACGTGCACCATCTCATCCGGCTTGATGCCGAGCTCCTCGCAGACCCTGCGGTAGGACGCGGTGTCCTTCATCATCCCGAAGTCGGATATCGTCGAGAACTTCCGCTTGAAGTACCTTTCTAGCGGCTCTGAGGTCACGTCCAAGAACAGGCGGTGTGAGTTTGACGTCACAATGAGGTCGAACCGATCCCTCAGGTCCTCGAGCACCTCGACCACCTCGGGATAAACAGCTACCGCCTCCTTGTACTCGAGCAGGAGCTTCCTCGGGTTTATCTCGAGCCGGTAGCGCTTCGTCCAGTAAGAGAGGTCGTACCACTCCATGCGGTTGGGCCCGATTGACTTGTAGTCTGCAAAGAGCTGCGCCTTCGCCTCGTCGACGCCTATCCCCCACGACTCGGAGACCAGCTGGGGCAGGACTTCGAGCCAGATCAGGTTTGCGAACGACGGGGTTACCAGCGTGCCGTCCATGTCGAACGAGACCGTTGAGATCCTCAGCGCGCGCATGCCCGATCACCAACATCTCAGCCGATGACTCCAAGGTGCTCCAGGAGTATCCTCAGCCCTATGGAAATAAGGATGAACCCGCCTATCGCCCTGACCCTGTCCCCGAGGTATTCGCCAGCGCGGTTGCCGAAGTAGGCCCCGGTGAAAGAAATCGCGAAGCAGACTAGGCCTATCACAGCCGCAGGCACCAGGATGTGGATGCCCAGCGCGGAGAACCCCAGACCGACAGCGAGCGCATCGATGCTGGTCGCAAAGGAGATGATGAGGAGGTGGCTGAGCACAAGCGGGTTCTTACCCGAGACTTCGTCCGAGTCCCAGATCGCCTCGTAGATCATCTTCCCCCCGATGAATGCGAGCAGCAGGAACGCAACCCAGTGGTCATACCCTGATATCAGCCACATGAACGCGGACCCCCCATACCAGCCAATGACCGGCATCCCTGCCTGGAAGAGCCCGAAGAACGCCCCTATCTTGAGGGACCCGCCCGCCCCGATCTCCTTCAGCGCCATGCCGCTCGCGACCGCTACCGCTAGCGAGTCCATGGAGAGCCCGACTGCGATGAGGAGGATCGCCGCAAGATCCATGAGCAACCATCCTAATCAAGGGCGGCGCCATCCATAATAAGCGTTGCGCGTCGCATTCCAGCACCGGATGATTGGAAACGTGAAGGCGCATAGAGAAGGAGGGGGAAGGCATGCGACCCTATGGCTCAAGCGCCAACATCTCATTTACAGGGATCGGCTGGAACCGCGCACACCATTAGAGGACATAATGGCGCTCGCAAGCGCAGCATTGTGAAGCAAATGATGCTGAGGCAGAAAAGAAAAGGAGGGGGATTATTTTCATTAATGAGACAGGGGGCAGTACTCTATCCAATCAGAGACCGCCTTGGCGGCATCCTTTCCCATCACTATCTCGACGAGCTTCAGACCAACGTCGAGGGACGATGAAATCCCTGCCCCAGTCACCACGTTCCCCTCGACAACTACCCTCTCCTTCAAGGGGCAGGCCCCGTACCCCGAAAGCTGGTCGACCACAGTGTGGAACGAAGTTGCCTTCTTCCCCTTGAGGATCCCCGCCTCAGCGAGTATGAAAGCCCCCGTGCAGACCGAGGCGACTATCTTCCCGCTTTCGTAGAACTTCCTGACCGCCTCCAGTATCGCGCCGTCCTTCTGCGCCTTGAGCCTGCCAGGTCCGCCAGGGACAAACAGGACATTGTACTCCGGAAGCGCATCCAGCCCCCTCTCCACCACGATCTTCAGGTCGTGGTAGCACTTTACTGGTCCGGTCTCCTTCCCGACCGTCTCGAGCTCGAAGTAGGTCTCCTTGAATATCCCTTCCCTGAAGAGCCTCCTTGTCGCGCCGAGAACCTCCCAAGCCCCAGCTAGGTCGAGCTCCTCAAGATCCGGGAATGCCAAAACTCCAACCTTTATTATCCTTGCCATAACCAACAACCCATTAAACTCAGAGATGCAGAGTCCAACAAAAATAAATTAGATAAAAATAGGTTGTTTCACAGCCTCTGTCCAGGATCCGTCAAGGGCTTACTTCTTGATGGTCAGCTTGATCTCGATTGTCGAGACGTTCCTCGGCGGGTCGCCCAGGACTTCTGTGCCAATGGTAACCTCTTTCTGCACCGTGCTTCCGGTCATGAACCGCTTCGAGACTACCTCGGCGACGTCGACTGCAGACGAGATCGCGTTTCCCCTGGCCTTTATGGTTATGCTCCCGCTCTCATTGAGCTGCATGAGAGCTGCCATAGCATAGCTCATTACTGGTTTCTTGCCGACCAGAATTACATCCCTTGGCATTTCAGGCTTCTTCACTTCACTTGGTGTTGTAGGTGTTTCTGCCATGTTGTTCACATCCGTATCGATTGTAGTAGAGTATATATCAAAATGTCCCCTTAAATATTTAACCAATGCAGAGATCTGTAAGACAGTCGAGATCTGATCGGAATACGGGGCTCATGGATGGTTGAGGATGGTGCACGACCACGAGATAGCCAGGGTGGATTCGAAGGGGCGCATAACCGTGCCCCTCAGGGTCAGGGAAGAGCTAGGCCTCCAGAGCGGCACATACGTGACGGTAAAGCTCGAGAGGGAGGAGAAGCGCGCCTCCATATCGCTCTTCGCGGGTCCTGACGCGCACCTGGTGGAGCTCCACCTGAAGATACCCGACAGGCCCGGGGCGCTTGCGAGGGCGGCAAAGGTCCTCGGGGATGCGAACCTTGACCTGATGATGTCCAGCTCGAGGACCATAAAGAAGGGCGACCTCGCGGAGTGGATCGTCGTTGCGGACGCATCGCAGTCGGGGGTCCCTATCGAGGATGTCAAGAAGAAGATACTCGAGAGCAGGGCAGTGATCGCGCTCGAAGTGAAGGAGTTCGCGACTGAGTAGTGGTCTGCCGGGGCGCCCTCTTGGCTTGCGGCATGTGCCTCTCAATGGGCGGATTCTCGCCGGCTTCCTATGCCAGCCTAGCAGCCCTCTTTTCATCCTCTGCCCCCTGGGGCAACCGCATGCTTCTTCGCCAGGCGCTCACCTCTGCGCGCAGTGCGAGCAGACAGACCTCTTGAATATCCCGAGCCGCTTCCTCTCGACCATGCAGTCGGGGCAGACCGTCCTCCCGCACTCCGGGCACTTTTTCATGTGCTCCCTGCAGACCCTCTCGCCGCAGACCGAGCAGACTGACGTGCACAAATTGCAGAACGGCTTGCCGCAGACCTTGCAGAGGTACGGCAACTCCTTCTTGCAGAATGGCTTGCCGCAGGCGCTGCAGACCCAGGAGTGCTTGCCGCAGACCTCCTCGCCGCAGGCGCTGCACTTGGAGATGTGGGATTCGCAGAAGGTCTCGCCGCAGCCAGCGCACTTCACCTGCTCTGTGACGCACAGCTCCCTGCCGCACTTCTTGCAGCAGCCGATGTGCTTCCCATAGTGGTCAAGGCAGTATATTCCGCCGCATACGCCACACTTTTTTGCATGATCCGAGCAGTACCCCTCCCCCTCGCCGCAGTCCCTGCAAACCTTGGCACACCCGGTGCAGATCCTTTTTCCGCAGGTAGCGCATTCAACATAGGCTTCATCCGAGCAGAACTGCTTGCCGCACTCGGGGCACTTCCATACATGGGTAGAGCATGAAGTGCGCCCGCACAGCGAGCAGCCGACCAGGTGTTCGGCGCAGAAGATCTCCCCGCATGTGTAGCAGAACATGGGACCCTCGAGCGCGGTGATCTGCGTCCCGCACTCGGCGCATTCCCCGAACTTCCCACGCCCGTTGACCGCGTTCCATTCCATCCTGAAGTCCCGATCCTCGCCGTGGAAGCCGACCCTGAAGAGCGCCTCGATCCTGGGGATCCACACCACCTGCATGGCATCTACCGTGACCTCCTCGGGCTTGGGCTGGAAGACCAGATTGGCCAGCGGCTCGTTCACCAACGTTTCGAGCTCCTGTGCCGCCCTCTTCGTTTCGCTCCGGATCATCTCCTGGATCTCTCCCTCTTTCCTTGTGAGAGAGACTATCTCCTCCCTCGCCTTGGCGATCCTCTGTTCGAGCCTGGCGAGCCTCACCTCTCTCGTCTGTATCTGCTGGGAGACCTTTAGCGTCGATCTCCCTTCCTTCTCAGCCTTAGCCCTCTCCTTCTGGAGGGACTTGATCTCGTCCTTTATCGAGTCAACAAGCTTCTCAAGGCTCGCGAGCTCTTCCTTAGCAGCCGCCGCACTCGATCGAACCTCTTTCAGCTGCTGGCTGTAATTCTCCCTGATCTCGGACTCGGCCTGCGATCTCATCGAATCGGCTTTCGCCCTCAGCCTGGCCTTGAAGTCCCCGATCGGCTCCCCGGGCTTTGAGAACTCCCCGAGCTTCTGGTGGTAGTGCACGGTTTGGGTGAGCTTCGAGACCGCGAAGATCCTGAATGCCCCCCTCAGGTTCTCAATTGCCGATTCATCCATCAGGGCTGACGCAGCCTGCATATGATCCCCATCCCTCGGCGGGACAGGGGACGCGGGCTGGGCCGGGACGTCCTTTGCCTCGATGCCAAACGCCGACTCGTGCCTCCAATCGAGCGGCTGAACGCCCGCGGAGGCAGGGATCAGCCTCCTGATCCGCTCCTTGAGGTGGAGCTCGGGGTTTTTCCTCTTCGACTCGACTGTCGCCTCAGCGAAGAGCGCGGGGGCGTAGGAGAGCCTGGACCTCAGAAGATCTGCGGCGTCGACGGAGCGATCCTCCTTCAGCCGCCCGAGGATGTCGGACTCGCCGATGTTCACCGGCAGGTACAACGAGGGCACGGACTGGGGGATGATCTGCGGCTGCGCCCCCTTCTGGGCAGCCGTCCCCTCCCTGAGCAGCCTCTCCTTGAGCTTCGAGATCCGCTTCTTCATCTTCTCCCGCTCCTCGGGCGAGACGAAGTCCAGCGGGTTGAAGCCCGGCGCGCCGTGCGTCGTCTCCCGCTCCCTCACCCGGACGAGCAGGGGCGTCCTCTCGACGACGTCGCCCGTTATCACAGCATTCCCGGGCTCGAGCCAGTTTATGTCAGCCTCCCATTCCTTCCCAAGCCCTCCGCTCTCCACCGCGATCCTAATGTCATTCGGGTCAGTCAGCCGGTGTATTATCCATGTGGCAGAGAGGCTCCGGACGGTCATGTCGAGCAGCTGGGGGCGCTGGGTCATCACGATCATGTTGGCTCCGAACTTCCGACCCTCCTGTGAAAAGCGCCGGACTGCCTCCAGGACCTGCCTGACCGCGGGGTCGTCCTTCCTGTTCCTCCCTGCGAAGAGGTGGGCCTCGTCGAGGGCGAGGTAGAACGGCTGGATCTGCATGGTCATTACCGCCTCGAGGAGCTTGGTCAGGACCTTGTGGACGACCTGGTGCTGCTCCTCGGTCCCAAGCCCGCGGAGGTTTATGATCGTGCACTGCATCTGCGAGACGATGTCCTCGGCCCTGGTCGAGTCGAGGGCGGCTATGTCGAGATCCGCACCCGGGTTGAAGGCGAGGTTGGCGAACTCGACTATGTTCTCGGAGTAAGACCGGGGGGAGGCCCCAAACTCTTCAGAGGGCGCGTCCGAAGGTACCTTGAGGCTCGAGTACTCTCCGTGGGCATCGATTATGACCAGCGGGATCCCCTTCTTGATCAACTCCTCCGCAATGACGCCCATAGTGTATGACTTACCGGATCCGGGCTTCCCGACTATGAATATGCGAGTCATCTTCTTGATCGGCAGCCAGACCCTGCAGTCCAGGTTCCTCAGCTTCCCGATGTAGATTCCCTCGGCTTCCCCGGTGCATATTCCCAGCCCCCTCCTTATCGCCTCCTCTGAGGCTGCCAGCACTTCCGATCCAGGGACGAAGGGGGTCTTCGGCGGGGCGCCTATTACGGAGCACTCGGCAAGCAACTTGCTGTCTCCCGCGCGCTCGACCTCCTTTATTATGAGCAGGAAATCCCTTCCTTCGTGCTTGACCTGGACATAGTCGTTCTTCCCGATATCCTGCCGCTCCAGGACCATCGAGAACCTATCCGTGCCTGCAGTACCTTCGATCCTGCCAACAGACCAAGAAGACACGCTGTGAACCTCGCACACCTGGTTTTGGTGGTAGTATGGATCGCGGATTTATTAAATGCTACCCAAAGGGGTTAATCTCGTTATTAGTCATTTTTGGTATTTTTTTCGAATCGACTGCCCTTACTGATGTAAAAAAGGAGCAACAATAGATACGAAAAGGCTTATATACGGTTCGAATAATTCTAATTGCGGTGCCACTGATGAAAGTCAAGATCCTAGACACTACCCTAAGGGAAGGGGAACAGACGCCCGGCGTCTCGTTCAGCATCGACGCGAAAGTGGAGATAGCTAGGAAGCTGGACGAGGCCAGGGTTGACATGATCGAGGCGGGGCATCCAGCCGTTTCGCAAGACGTTACCGAGGCGATAAGGAGGATTGTGGCGGAGCGGCTTGATGCCGAGATCCTAGCCCACAGCCGTGCGCTGATATCAGATGTGGATGCAGCGCTCGCGTGCGGCGTGGACCGCGTCGCTATCTTCCTCGGGATCACCGAGAAGAAGCTCCAGGCGATGAAAATGACCGAGGAGAAGGCGATCGAGGCTGCGGTGAAGAGCGTCGAGTACGCAAGTGACCACGGTGTGAAAGTCAGGTTCACAGCAGAGGACGCGACCCGCGGCAATTACGGCTTCATCGTCAGGATATGCAGGGCAGCGATTGAGGCCGGGGCAGACAGGATAAGCATCCCGGACACCGTGGGCGTGACCCCCCCGGACAGGATGAGGGAACTATTCTCGAGGCTCTCCAGGGACTTGGGAGCCGAGCTCGACGCCCACTGCCACAACGACCTCGGTTTTGCGGTCGCGAGCGCCATAGCCGCGGTCGAGGGGGGCGCGACGGCAGTCCACACCACCGTGAACGGGATAGGCGA
>JAULTB010000016.1:0-23376 GCA_038801655.1 Candidatus Methanosuratincola thermotaenarum
GGCTGGTCTATGACGTGGCCCACAACCTTGCAAAGCGCGAGGAACACGTGGTCGACGGGAAGAGGCAACTCCTCTACGTCCACAGGAAGGGGGCGACCAGGGCATTCCCCGCCGGCAGGCAAGAGATCCCTGCGGAGTACAGGAACATAGGGCAGCCGGTGATAATCCCAGGCAGCATGGGGACCGCGTCGTACCTGCTGCTAGGCGGGCCAAACTCGCTCGAACTCAGCTGGGGATCCACCGCGCACGGGGCAGGAAGGTTCCTGAGCAGGGAGGCTGCAATTAAGAAGTACTGGGGGAGCAACGTGAAGCGCGACCTGGAAGAGAGGGGGATCCGCCTCAGGGCCGCAAACATCAGGGTGATCGCCGAGGAGGCTCCGGGGGCTTACAAGGACGTCGACCGGGTCGCGTCGGTGTCAGACGCCTTGGGCATAGCCACGCTGGTCGCAAGGATGGTGCCCCTCGGGGTTACGAAGGGTTGACGGAGGGAGCGTGTGGGAATTGTCGCACCCTTCACCTCTCGTCTCTAGGGTAGGGCGCTTCCTCGTCATCCACGAGGAGTCATTCGCCGGAGTCAGCATCTCTTCGAACGTCTACGTCCTGAGAGAAGAGGGGTCATTCTATATCTTCGATGCGAGCGGCCATCCGTCGCTGCTCTCATACCTCGCCTCCGCGGGCATACACGGTTCGCTCATCGCCGGGGTCTTCCTCACGCACGGGCACTACGACCACGTCATGGGGCTCGAGTCGCTGAGGGAGTACTCGCCCAGGGCATACATCAGCAGCCGCGACAGGCAGCTCATGGAGGAGACCGTCCGAGGCTACCCGTCGTGCTCGGATCTCTCCGAGGCAAAGGATATGCTCTCCAAACTCGGGCTAGTAAGCATTCCAACCCCGGGGCACACCCCAGGGAGCACCTGCTTCTACTCTCCGGGCGAGTCACTCCTCATCAGCGGGGACACGGTCTTCACGGATGGCTACTTCGGCAGGACAGACCTGCCTGGCGGAAGCGACTCGGATATGATCGATAGCCTCGAACGCCTTTCGGGAATGCGTGTAGAGGCCCTCCTGCCTGGGCACGGTCCCGTAGCCTCCGAGAACGGTTCGCGGCACATACTTGACGCACTCTCCTGCGCCAAGGGTATGCTGCGCGGCTAATCTTCGCCTGTCAAGCGGCTGCGCTTGCGTGCATTAACCATGCCAGCGCCAAGGTGATTACAGGGGTCAGGAACCAAAGCGCGGCCAGCCTGGCCCAAGACGCTGCGTTCAGCGCCTTGGACCCTTTGGAAAGCGCGCCGCCTGCGACCCCCCCTATAACCGCGTGGCTGATAGAGACTGGGATCCCGCCTTGCGTGAATAGGTGCACCGTGATTGCACCGCCGAGCTGGCATGCGAAGGCCGTCTGGGGCCCCATGATCGCGATCCTCTCCCCGACTGTGGTGGAGACCCTCCTCCCAAACAAGACCCCGCCGGTGGCCGATGAGGCTGCCGCAAGGGCAAGCGCTGCCTCCCAGCCGATCCCCCCCTTCATTATTCCTGAAAGAAGCCCTATCGTATTCGCGCCCAGGACGTAGGCTGTGTAAAACCCAGCCGCAAGGGTCAAAACACCATAAATAACAGTCCCCGTCCTTACGTCTTTGGCTTGGATCTTCCTCCCCAGCCTTGCTACTGCGAACGAGGCCCCCGCGGCAACGACCGGCGTCAACACCCATGAGATCAGGACCGATGTTATCCCTCCGTAATTCAGGGGGACGCCCAAGAATATGCCGCTCCCTATCGCTGCCCCATACAGAGCCTGCGTAACCGGAAGGGGCATCCCAATGCCCGTGGCTATTATTATCGTGCCTAAGGTGATCCCAAGCACGACGCTAACGGACCAGTTCCCAATCCCCCCTTCCAGCGCCCTCCCGAGCACTGCCCCCGACATCTTGCCACCCTCAAGAACCGCACCCGTCAGAAGCCCTGCGGCGAATATAATCGCGGCCCTGCTGTGCGTTGTCACCTTCGCCCCCGTGATGGTTGCTGTGGCGTTGCTGGCGTTGTTTGCCCCAACCATCCCTGAAGCCAGCGTCGCGAGGGCCACGAGAGTGATCAGCTGGGGATCCAATCAAAACGCCTCAGAATGTAGCCTTGAGGATCATCGCGGTCAGCACGTCTGACCCATCCTCCGCCGCGTCAGCAATCGCGTCCACCATCAGTATGAAATCCCTAAGCTGGAGGTAGGTGAGCGTCGAGAACTCGGATTCGTGCCTCGATAGCTGCATCAGTACGTCCAGCTTCATCTCGTCCAGCCTCTCCTCAGCCTTCTCCACCCTGTGCGCAGCGGCGATCGCCTCCCTGGAGTCCTTGTCCAAGAGCCTCACTGCGCCCTCGAGGTCCTTCACTATCTCGATCGTGCCACCGATCAGCCTCTCAACATTTGGGCATTCCTGGAAGAACGCCTGCAGCTCGCCTTGCTGGGGCTCCCTTGACGAGATGATCCTGGACGCGTCCTTTGCCCTGTCTGATATCGCGTCCAGCGCCTCTGCAAGCCTCAAGAAGTCCTCCTTCAGGCCGACGAAGAGCGTCCCCTTGTAGAGGTTCATCTCGATCCCCCTCTTCACCTCGTCGGCCTCCCTTTCGAGCGCGGCTATCCTGTCCGCCGTCGACCTGACCGCAGCCCACCCCCCCGTCCTGCACTCCGAAACCAACTCTCCCAGTAGCTCGACGGACTTGAGGACGAGCGACTGGTGCTCCCTGAGCTTCTCGCTGGTCCCCCTGAAGGGCAGCGAAGCGAGCCTCCTCCACATCTACTTGATCAACTCTGCGTCCTTCTCGCCTATCTTGTACTCGAGGCTATCGATGTGCAGGACCTGCCTTATCAGCCACTCGTTCTCCTTGTAGACTCTGAGCTCCTCCGAGTTCCCATGGATTACTGCTCCCCTGACCTCTGCTGATAGGGCAAGCTTGTTTTCCACCTTCCTGCTCCTAAGCAGCGCTATCATTGATACCAGCTTCTCGCCCCTCGTGCCGTCGACCTCGGGCAGATCCTCCGGCTTGGGGTACTGCGCCGAATGGACCGAGACGAACCCCATCTGCTCGCGGAAGAGGCTCTGGTAGATCTCTTCGGTGATGTGCGGGCAGATCGGGGCAAGGAGCCTGATGAAATTCCAAATCACCGTGTGGAGCACGGAGACCGCGGCTGCCCTGTCTTCAGCATCCCTCGGGCTGTAGAGCCTTGGCTTGACCGCCTCTATGTACTGGTCACAGAAGTCGTGCCAGTAGAACTTCTGGAGCGCGTCCACCGCAATGTGGAACTGGTACTTCTCCATCGCTTCCCTTGCCTTGCAGATCGCCTCCCTCAGCCTTGAGACGATCCACTTGTCCGTCTCGCCCATTGCCTTTGGATTGATCTCGGCTACCCTCCCGCTGAAGAACCCCTCTGCAAACCTGGCGGATGACCAGAGCTTCTGCAGGAACGACTTGCCATACTTGACCGGCTCCCACTTGAACGGGAAGTCCGATCCTATCGTGAGTGAGAAGAGTGCCTGCCTGATCGCATCCGCCCCGAATTGGTTTATCCCCTGCTCGGGTATGATGACGTTGCCCTTCGACTTCGACATCCTGGTCCCGTCAGGTCCGAGTATGTGCCCATTCACCAGTGCCCCCTTGAATGGCCCTGTGCCAGTCAGCAATGCGCATCGTAGGATCGTGTAGTACATCCAAGTCCTGACGATGTCGTGCCCCTGCTGCCTCAGATCTGCGGGGTATGCCCTCTCGAACAGCCCCCTGTCCCTGAAGTATCCGGTAACGATCAGCGGGGTGATGCTCGAGTCCACCCAGCAGTCGCAGACATCCGAAGTGCCTGTGATCCTGCTGCCTCCGCAATTGGGGCACCTCTCAACGGGCGGCGGGGCGGAGCTGGTGTCGACCGGGAGGTCCTCCCTCCTGGGCGCTATGATCTGGTTGCAGTCCGAGCAGAACCAGAAAGGTATCGGGGTGCCGAATACCCTCTGCCTCGATATGAGCCAGTCCCACTCAATGCTGTTCACCCAGTCGACCAGCCTGCCGTGGACGAACTCCGGGATCCACTCCATCCTCCCCGCTTCCCTCAGGACCGTCTCCTTGAAATCCATCGACTTTATGAACCACTGGTCCTTAGTCAAGAACTCTATAGGCGTCATGCAGTCTGCCCTCTCTGTGTGGGCCAGGACATTGTGCATGAACTCCTCGCTCCTGATCAGGCTCCCCTCGGCCTCGAGGTCCTTGGCAATCTCCTCCCTCGCATCCGCAACCTTCATCCCGCTGTACTTCCCGGCATTGATCATCCTACCATGCTCGTCGACGGATCGCGTGACCGGTAGCTTGTAGATCTGCTGCCACTTGATGTCCTGCTCGTCTCCATAAGTGCAGATCATGACAACGCCGGTCCCGAATTCCATGTCAACCGAACTGTCTGCGAGGACCTTGACCTTCTGGCCGAAAATGGGCACTGCGGCTTCCTTCCCGACCGCCCATGAGTAGCGGTCGTCCTCAGGGTTGACCGCGAGCGCCTGGCAGGCATTCAGCAGCTCGGGTCTCGTTGTCGCGACCTCCAGGTCGCGGTCGCCGACCCTGAACCTCAGGTAGTAGAGCTTGCCCTTCTTCTGGATGTACCCCAATTCCGCCTGGGCGAGCGCAGTCCCGCATTTGCTGCACCAGTGGACTGGGAACTCCTTCCTGTATATGAGGCCCTTCTCGTGCATCTGGATAAGCGACTCCTGCACCGCCTTCCAGTAGCTCTTGTCCATCGTCCTGTACTCGAACTGCTCCCAGTCCGGACGGTACCCGAGCCTAATCATAGTCCGCTTCATGCTGTCGATCATGTTGGCGGTCCATTCCTCGCACTTCTTCCGGAAGAGGGCCCTGTCCTCCCTGGAGACCTTCCACCTGTACTGGACCTTGAGCTCAGTGGGCAGCCCTTGGCAGTCCCACCCTTGGGGGAGTATCACGTCGTGGCCGGTCATCCTCTTGTACCTTGCAACCGTATCGTTTATCACATTCCAGTATGCGTGCCCCATGTGGAGCTCGCCCGAAGTGAACGGGGGCGGCGTGTCTATCGTGAACACAGGCCTCCCGTCATTCTTGAACTTGTAAACCTGATAAAACTCCTCGGTCATCCAGGCCCTCTGCCACTTCTCCTCAACCGACCGCGGGGAATAGACCTTCTCCATCTTACTGGTACCGTCCTTAGCTGGCGACAAGGCAGTCCCTCCGATTTCGCAAATGATACTTGATCTCACTTTCCCCTCCCTAAAAAATTATGCAGGGGGGGTTGCGTCTCAAGCCCTCTTCTTTGGCTTCTCATGGGCGTCTATGGCCCTCAAAGCCTCGATCGCAAATTCCCCGTCTATCCTGTCTATCTCGTCCTCCAGGGTTTTAGGGCCGCCGATCCTTATCTCGGAAAGCAGCTCCTCGATCGGCTTGCACCGCCTCTTCTCGATCTCCCTTATCTTGGCTGAGAAGAACTTCCTCGAGAACCCCTCAGTCTCCTCGTAGCAGATGGGAGGCTCGAGATCCATCTCAACGCAGAGCTCAATCAGCCTTATGCAGGTCTTCGCGTCCCTCTCCTGCGGGCACTTTGATTCGCACTGCGCCTTTGCATATTTGACGAGCCCTTCAAGGTCCTTTGCGCTTATCTCCATCAAACCCACCTGTTTTTGGCCTCTGCTGTCTTTTTTTCTGCATCGCTATCGCTCTGCGAACTCGGCAAAATCATCATCGGCCGTGATATTCTATCCCTGCATAGAGATAAACTTTATAGTGTCTGCTGGAGTTTAGTCTTTCCTTGAGGTGTCATTATGGGAGGCAGACAGAGGACTACGATCCTGAGCCAGGTAAAGGAAGAGAGGAGCAAGGAGAAGAAGCAGCAATAGGGCAGATTTCACCGCCCTCCCCGAGCTGCCTGGCCCAAAATTCCATCTGAGGAATGGGTATGGAACGAAGGATCAACCCCATCACAGTATTTTTCCCTTCATCAATCCTCTCTGATGTGCCCAGCCTTTCCGAGAAGACCTTCAAGGTCGGGCAGATTGCCCGGGCGGCATCCATATTCAGGGTCGAAAAGTTGGTCATCTACCCTGACGGATCCAAATGGAGGCAGGACGCCGGGCTTATACACGCGCTGCTTTCTTACGCCGAGACCCCGCAGTACCTAAGGAAGATCATGTTCCCAATCTCGCCACAACTCCGTTTCGCCGGGCTAATGCCCCCATTAAGGACTCCGCATCACCCCCTTGAATCCTCTGACGTCGATTACAGGGAGGGGCTCGTCCTCGAATCCGGGGCGAAGGGATCGCTGATAGACATCGGACTCAGGGAGCCAGTCCGGTGCAGGATCCCCATGCCCAGGAATTCGAGGGTTGCGATGCGCCGAGAAGGGGGCGCTTGGGTGCCTGTACCTAGGGACTCGGTTCCGCTATACTGGGGTTATAGAGTGAACATCGAAGAGAGGCCGCTGCGCGAGATACTCTCTGAACGCCATTCTGGAGTGATCATTGCAACCTCGAGGCTGGGCACTCCGGTCTCACAAGTGGTCGGACGAATTTCTCGCGCCTTCTCAGAGCGCCGCAGCATCTCGCTGGTCTTTGGCTCGCCTAGGGAGGGTCTGCACGAGATACTCGCGAGGGAGGGGGCATCGCTGGAAGACTTGGTCGACATGACCATAAACCTCGCCCCGGGTCAGGGCACTGCGACCATAAGGACCGAGGAGGCCATAATGATCGCTCTTGCCCTGTTCGACTTCATAGGCGGATCAGCTGCACCAAAAGAAAGCAGGGACAAGCCCAATGACCTGTGATCCATGTGCTGCCCGCCTACTTCATGAAACTTCGCAATCAAGTTTGCAGCACGGAGACGGATAGAAATATATTTTAGTATTACTGCTATCAACAGGCAAGTTTAGGCTGGAGGTCTATTCATGGGACATCGAAGTAAGAGTGCGCCGCGCAGGGGCTCGTTGATGTACTACCCAAGAGTGCGCGCCAGACGCATTTCTGGTAGGATAAGGACTTGGCCCAAGGTCGCAGGCACTCCCCGTCTCCTTGGCTTTGCCGGTTACAAAGTAGGATCAACCCACGTCATAATGGTCGACAACACGCCGAAGAGCCCGCTCTTCGGGAAGGAGGTAATGCGGGCGGTGACTGTGCTCGAAGTCCCCCCGATTTACGTTTACGGATACAGGGCGTACGTTCGCACAAGCAAGGGTCTCAGGGCTCTTGCAGAGGTCATGACAAAGTCCCTCCCCAAGAATGCATACAGGGTCCTAAAGATCTCGGAGGAGTATGACCCGTCCCCGGTGCAGGCCTCGATAGAGGCTAACCTGGACAATGTCGCAGAGATCCGTGTGTTGGCTCTGACCCAGCCCTACAAAGCTGGATTCGGAAAGAAGACGCCCGAGATACTTGAGATAAAGGTCGACGGGGACGACATGAAGGCAGTGCTGGAGTACGCTAAATCTCTGCTTGGCAAGGAGATCCGGGCGAAGGACCTCTTCAATGAGGGTCAATACGTCGACGTGATCTCAATCACAAAGGGCAAGGGATTCCAGGGTGCTGTGAAGCGCTTCGGCGTCAAGATACAGCCGAACTGGCACAAGCACCGAAAAGGCAAACGGGTTGTCGGATCCATAAGCCCTTCAAAGCCGCACATGATGTTCACCATTCCGAGACCTGGAAAGATGGGATTCCACCAGCGGACTGAGTACAACAAGCTCATCCTGAAGATCGGGGAGAACCCTGCCGAGATCAATGTCGCCGGAGGTTTCTTGCACTACGGTTTGGTTAGCGCCGACTACATCCTTGTGGCGGGTTCAATCCCAGGCCCATCAAAGAGGCTCGTCAGGATCAGGTATCCTGTCAGGTCCAAGGTCGAGAAGATCGAGCCTCCGAAGCTCGTCGCGGTTGATCTGGCCTCGAAGCAGGGGGTATGATGAATGTCATCAGAAGTAACCACTAAGAGAGTAGCAAAGGTAATAGGCATAGACGGGTCGGTCAAGGGGGAGATCGAGCTTCCGGAGGTCTTCGAGACTGACCTGAGGCCCGATCTCATCCGCCGCGCGGTGATCTCGAGCCAGACCGCTAGGATAGTGCCCAGGACCACCGACTACTATGCGGGCAAGCGCACCAGCGCCGAGAGCCTCGGAGTCGGGCTGGACCTGGCGCGTGTCCCAAGGGTCAAGGGCGAGCACAACCCCGCCTCAGGGGCCGGCGCTCTCGTCCCCAATGTTGTGGGGGGCCGCCTTGCGTTCCCTCCGAGCCTTGAAAAGAAGTACCACGAGCGGATAAACGAGAAGGAGCGGAGGCTTGCGCTCATGTCTGCAATCGCAGCCACCTCTGATCCTGAGGCCGTGATCGAGAGGGGGCACATAATAACTACCGACATCTCTCTCCCAGTGGTCGTTTCAGACGAGATAAAGGACCTGAAGAAGGCATCGGAGCTTCGAGCCTTCCTCGAGAGGGCTTCCCTAATCCACGATGTGCTGAGGGCAAAGGAGGGGATCAGGGAGAGGTCCGGGAAGGGCAAGCGCCGCGGCAGGAGATGGATCAAACCAAAGTCCCTGCTGATCGTTGTAGACGACCCGGATGCCCCAGTAAGGCTCGCCTCAAGGAACTTCACAGGGGTGGAGTGCGTGGGGGTCACCGAGCTAAATGTCGAGCGCCTGGCACCAGGAGGCCACCCGGGAAGGCTCACGGTCTGGACCGAGTCTGCAATAAAGAGGCTGTATGAAATTTACCATTGAGGTGCAAGAGATGTCGAAGGAACCTGCTGACGTAATCATAGGACCAGTTTCATCAGAATCCGCGTTGGAGAGGATGGAGCGCGAGAACAAGCTTACCTTCATTGTTTCTACGAGGTCAAACAAGGCGGACATAAAGTGGGCAGTGGAGAAGCTGTATGGCGTAAAGGTCAAGTCCGTGAGGACTATGATAACAACGAGATCGGAGAAGAAGGCAATCGTGGCTCTTGAGAAGGAATTCAGCGCATCCGAGTTGGCCACAAAATTGGGTCTGCTGTAGGTGTTGTAAATGGGTAAGAGACAAGTTCTTCAGAGGAGAGGTCGTGGGGGATCTGTGTTCAAATTCCCCTCATGGAGGAGGCTAGGCAAGGTAGGGTATCTGCCTGTCACAGAGGAGGAAAGATCTGGGAGCGTGGAGTTCACAGTCCAAGGGATCATGCACGAATCAGGCAGGGCTGCTCCGGTGATGTCCGTCAAGTCGCAGTCTGGCGCCAAGGTGCTCATGATCGCACCAGAGGGGTGCTTTGTCGGGCAGAAGATCTACTTCGGCTCAAAAGCCCCAGTAAACGTGGGCAATGTGCTGCCGTTGAGCAGCGTGCCTGAGGGTATGATGATTTGCAACATAGAGGGCAAGCTGAACGACGGGGGCAGGTATGTCAGGTCTGCCGGAGGCTACGCAACTGTCGTCTCGCACACCCCTGAAGGGGTGCTGTGCCAATTCCCCTCGGGCGGGATAAAGACCTTCCCGAAGGAGTGCCGTGCGACCATCGGCATCGTCGCCTCTGGCGGGATCATCGAGAAGCCGGTGCTGAAAGCTGGATCGAACTACCACAAGTACAGGGCCAGGTCGGTCAAGTATCCGCGCGTCAGGGGCAAGGCAATGAGCCCATACGCGCATCCTCACGGCGGCGGAGCACACCCGAAGGGAGGTCGGCCGGTCGCGAGGAATGCCCCGCCAGGGCAGAAGGTCGGGATCATCGCCTCAAGGCGCACGGGCAGGACAAAGAAGTGATATGGAGTGAAATCGAGGAGGGAGAGATATGGCATATAGGGAATTCACTTACCGTGGATACACCGCAGCTCAGCTCGCTAGCATGCCCATGGATGAATTCATCAGGCTTTTGCCGAGCAGGCAGCGGAGATCCCTTCTCAGGGGTCTCACCCCAGAGCAGAGGGCCCTGTTTGAACGGATAAGGAAGGCCAAGACATCAAAGGGCAAGAAAGTGGCGATCAGGACCCACTGCAGGGACATGATAATACTGCCTGAGATGATCGGGCTTACCATATCCGTGCACAACGGCAAGGAGTTCGTCCCTGTCGAGATACTGCCTGAGATGGTGGGCAAGTATCTAGGCGAGTTCGCCATAACCACAGCCAAGGTCACGCATGGCGCTCCAGGTCTGAAGGCCACGAGGAGCTCGATGTTCATCCCGCTCAAGTAATTTTTTTATTTTCGCCACTTTTTGGTCGGGCGGGGTAGATTCGCCCTTACATTTTTTGTGAAAAACTTTTTATAGCCCCCCCAAGTTGTAAACTGTGCAATCTGAACTATGATAGAGGTTGGAAGTGTTCCCGATGCCTGAATGGGGATATTCAATGGTCGAAATTGACCCTGACCGGATGGCTAAAGCCAGTGGCAGGGATTTGAGGATCTCGCCAAAGGAGGCCAGGGAGATCTGTGCTACCATCAAGAACATGCGCCTAGACGATGCGATAAGCTATCTTGAGCGCGTGGTGCAGAAGAAGGAAGGCGTTCCATACAGGAGGTTCAACTCGAATGTCCCTCACCACCCCGAAATTGCAGCCAGGTGGGGTATCCCTTCGGGCAGGTATCCTATTAAGGCGTCTTCTGAGATCATCAAGATCCTCAAGAACGCGAAGGCAAATGCGGAGAACAAGGGCCTGGACAGCGAGCGCCTGAAGATAGTACATGCCTGTGCCCAGGCTGGGCTGCGCATGAGGAATTACATCCCAAGGGCATTCGGCCGGGCCACGCCGTTTTACCACCCGCTTACCCACGTCGAGATTGTTGTTGAGGAGGAAGCCTGAGTTTGAGCGTAATGAAATTTTTCATGAATAAACTCTCTAAGAATATGATCATAGACAATTACCTTAGGAACGAGCTGAAGAGGGCCGGCTATGCCGGAGTCGAATTCCAGAAGACCCCGCTCGGCAACCGTGTAGTGATCTACGCCGAGCGCCCGGGCATGGTCATAGGCAGGCAGGGCGCGACTATCCGCGAGCTCGCGCAGGTCATCGAGTCCAAGTACCAGCTAGAGAGCCCCCAGATTGCAGTCATCCCAGTCCAGAACCCCGAGCTTAATGCCAGGATCATGGCTGGCAGGGTCGCCTCTGCGCTCGAGAGGGGGATACACTTCAGGCGGGCTGCATTCATCGCGCTCAGGCAGATTATGGAGGCTGGCGCACGAGGGGCCGAGATCGTTATAAGGGGCAAGCTTTCGACCGAGAGGGCGAGATATGAGAAGTTCAAATCAGGCGCGGTCCTGAAGGCAGGGGAGCCCAGGAAGTATGCCGTGGACAGGGCTGTGACGCATGTCCAGCTGAAGCCTGGAATGTTCGGCATACAGGTCAGCATATACCTTCCGATCAACACGATCGATGACATACGCGTTATAGAGCCAAAGCAGGCTGCAGCGGAGTGAGTGGTGCGCATGGCTATTTTCAGGATCAACGAGATCAGGAAGATGCCCAAGGAGGAGAGGAAGGCTAAGCTCAACGAACTAAAGGTCGAGCTCTCCAAGCTCATGGCCGCGAAGGCGATGGGCGGATCGTTGGAAAACCCGTCAAGGATAAGGCTGCTGAGGAAGACGATAGCCCGATTCCACACAGTCGAGCGCGAGGAGGAATTGGGCATCAGGAAGGCAGAGGTCGGACAGGAGGCTCCAAAGGCATGAATGTGATGCCTGAGAACATCATCTACAACGAGCTGATAGGCCTAAGGGTGAGCGTGGTCGGATCGACAGACCCCTCTCAGTTGGGCATTTCAGGGACTGTTGTGGATGAGACTGCGAATATGCTCGTGGTGTCTACCGCTGGCTCCGCACGCAGGGTAATGATCCCGAAAATGATATCAAGGTTCTCTTTCTTCATTCCGGAGGAAGTCGTCGTCGAGGGAAGAGAGATAGCACTGACCCCGGAAGAGAGGCTAAAGAGGTTACAGAGGAGGCATTGAGAGATGTCCCAGTCAGCTAAGGAGTTGAAAACCGAATCATGTGGGGACAAGGACTGCCCCGTCCACGGGACGCTTTCCACAAGGGGAACTGTCCTTTCAGGCGTCGTAGTAAGCGACAAGATGAACAAAACTGTTGTAGTCCAGATTGACTACCTCCACTACTTCAAGAAGTACAACCGGTACGGGAAGAGGAGGAGCAAGATACACGCTCACAACCCCCCGTGCATCCACGCGGCAAAGGGTGACCTTGTCAAGATAATGGAGTGCAGGTCCCTCAGCAAGACTGTTTCATATGTCGTTGTAGAGAAGAAGGCAGGTGTCTGAGGATGGCAAAGCGAGGGAAGGGTCTAGGAGGAGGAATCACATACAGGCCTGGGATCAGCGCAGGCCTCGAGCACGAGTCGCTGCTCAGGTGCGCAGACAATAGTGGAGCCAAGGTCCTCCAAATAATAGGGGTGCCCAGGACCAAGACCCGCATCAGGAGGGTCGCAAGCGCAACCGTTGGCGACAAGGTGATAATATCAGTCAAGGAAGGGACCCCTGAGGTAAGGCGTCAGATATTCCACGCCGTTATAATTAGGCAAAGGAAGCCTTATAGGAGGATGGATGGCACTTGGATCCAGTTCGAGGACAACGCAGGGGTCATTGTCACTGAAGAAGGCGAGACGAAGGGCACTGAGATAAGGGGGCCTGTGGCAAAGGAGGCGGCCGAGAGGTGGCCCAAGGTAGCAGGGCTTGCCTCCATGGTGGTGTAGGTGAACCCGAATGTCAAGCGTGAAGCCAAAGAAGCAAAGGAAGATGCTGGATGAACCAGCGTACAGGAAGCGACAGATCCGATCGCCACTCTCGAAGGATCTCAGGTCAAAGTACGGAAGGAGAACAGTCTCACTGAGGAAAGGCGACACTGTCTTGGTCGTCAGGGGGGACTACAAGGGGCACGAAGGGAAGGTCGCCTCGGTCGACACCTCTGAGATGCGGATAACGATCGAGGGGGTCAATGCGAAGAAGATGGACGGCACCACTATACCTGTGAAGATCTCCCCGTCCAAGGTAATGGTCACGAAGCTGGATCTATCTGACAAGATCAGGAAGAATTCATTCAAGGGAGATTGATAGGAGGATTAAAGATTGGCAGGACACCTTAGAACTTATCCGGCGCCCAGGCACTGGCCTGTCGCCATAAAAGAAAGGGCATTCACGGTGAAGCCGTCTGCGGGTCCGCACCCGATAGACGAGTGCATACCCCTCGGCATTGTGCTCCGGGATGTGCTCGGGAAGGTAAAAACAATCCGTGAAGCAAAGCGGGCCCTCAATGAGAGGAAAGTGTTTGTGGACGGGCGGGCCAGGACGGACTACCGCTACCCTGTGGGTCTGATGGACGTCATCTACGCCAAGCCCGAGGAAGTGTACTTCAGGGTGATGTCCCACAAGGTCAAGAAATTGGCATTAATGAAGATACCTGCAGAAGAGGCAGCATTCAAGCTACTGAAGGTAACCGGAAAGAAGCTGCTGAAGCAGGGGAAGCTCCAGCTTGCTTTCCACGACGGCAGCACCAAGATATTCAAAGTCGAAGATCCATTCAACATACAGCTCCCTTATATGACAAACGACGTGCTCAAGGTATCTCTCTCCGATGACCAGGTGCTGGATCACATACCCCTTGCACAGGGGGCGTTTGTGATAGTGACGGGCGGACGCAACGTCGGCCAGTATGGGACAGTCATCGAAGTCCCGGAGAGCAAGTCTCCAAACGCCCTTGCCAAGGTCTCGATTGGCGGGGAAGAAACGACCGTTACGCTTAAGTACCTATTCCCTATAGGGAAGGAGAGTCCGATCATTACCATAAATGGAGAGGTGGCATAGGTTGTCCGAGGGTGCTACCGCCGCCACAAGCGGCGAATTGAACCCCATGCGTGAGATTAGACTTGGCAAAGTCGTCGTCAACATGGGACTGGGAGAGGGCGGTGAGAGGCTAGAGAAGGCCATGACCGTCCTCAAGTCGATAACCGGCGCTAAGCCATGCCCAAGGAAGGCAAAAAAGTCCATACGCGATTTTGGGGTCAGGAAGGGCGAGAGCATCGGCTGCGTGGTGACCCTTAGGGGGCCCCAGGCAGAGGATTTCCTCAAGCGCGCCTTCGAATCCCTGAAGAACAAGATCAAGGGGAGCTGTTTCGATAACTACGGGAACGTCTCCTTCGGCATCAAGGAGCACATCAACCTCCCTGGGACAAAGTATGACCCAACTCTTGGGATATTTGGCATGAACGTCTGCATCGTCCTCGAGCGCCCAGGGTACCGGGTGGCGAGGCGTAAAATGAGGCCAGGCGCGATAGGCATGGGTCATCGGGTGAGCAGGGATGAGGCGATGGACTACATGAAGCGCCGGTTTGGAATCAATATTGAAACGGAGGCCTAAACATGGGTAAATACCGTCAGCCAAAAGAGAGGAAGTTCGGGAAGGGCAGCAGAAGGTGCAAGAGGTGCGGCTCGAAGGGGAGCACCCTGATAAGGAGATACGGCCTGAACCTCTGCAGGCAATGCTTCAGGGAATCCGCCGAGACGCTTGGGTTCAAGAAGTACCTGTGATGGTGATCGTCGATGTGGGTTCAGGATCCTTTAGCAAATTCACTTGTAAACATAATGAATAGCGAAGAGAGGGGCAAGAACGAGTGCATAGTCACTCCTGCCCCAAAAATAATCGCGAACGTCCTTAGGGTTCTCCAGAAGTCAGGGTATGTGGGGGAGTTCGAGTATATTGACGACGGCAGGCTGGGCAAGCTCAGGATCCAGCTGCTCGGAAGGATCAACAAGTGCGGCGTGATAAAGCCTTACTTCAGCGTCTCATACAAGGATCTGGAGCGAGTTGCCCAGCAGTACCTCCCTGGAAAGGAGATTGGCTTCATAATACTCACTACATCCAAGGGAATAATGACCCACAAAGAGGCCCTCGCCAACAAGATCGGTGGGAGGCTGCTGGCCTACGTCTACTGAGGTGGTGCATATGGTGGAATTTACCTCTGCTAAGGTTCAGATCCCTGACGGCGTCCAGGTCGAGCTGAACGCTTCAGCAGTCACGGTGATCGGCCCGAAGGGGAGGCTGACGAAGGACTTCTCCCACGCCGGTCTCAGGGTATCGATCGATGGAAGTGCAGTCGAGGTGGCTCCCACCATGAAGGGAAAGAAGCAAAGGGCGCTCGTGGGTACAGTGGCGTCGCACATAAAGAATATGATAAAAGGAGTGACCCAGGGCCACGTTTACAAGATGAAGGTCGTTTATGCACACTTCCCCATCACTGTTAAGGTAGCTGGCAAAGATGTGCTGATAGAGAACTTCATGGGGGAGCGGTCGAAGCGGCGAGCAAAGATCGTCGGGGGCGCCAAAGTGACAGTCCAAGGCGAGGAGCTGCTGATTGAGGGTGTTGACAAAGAGGAAGTTGGACAGACTGCTGCGAACATTCACATGGCTACACATGTAAAGAAGATGGACCCGAGGGTCTTCCAGGACGGCATATATCTGGCGGAGAGGATGTGATATGACCGGTTGCGGATGCTCACAGGAGAACTGCGCGCACGAGTTCGAATTACTGCTCAAGAAGCGCGAAAAGATCGCCAGCAGGCGACCCAAGTTCAGGAGATCGGAGTCGAACAGGTTCCCCAGGCTCGGCGATAAATGGCGGAGCAGCAAGGGGATCCGATCCAAGATGCGGCTGAAGAAGAAAGGCAGATGGCCCATAGTCGAGACCGGATACCGCGGGCCAAGGCTTACGAGAGGCCTGAATCCCAAAGGAATGATCGAGGTGCTGGTTCACACCCCTGAAGACGTCGAGTTCGTTGACCCGTACTTTATGGCGATCAGGATAGCCGCTAGCGTCGGCAAGAGGAAGCGCGCCGAGATAATAAAGAGAGCCGAGGAATTCGGCGTCGAGATAGTCAACCTAAGGCCCGAAGAGAAACCCAAGGAAAGTAAAGCTGAAGAAGCTGAAGGGAAGCCGTCAGAGGCAACCGTCGCCTCAGACGCTTCCGCTGAGAATCAGGAGGGTAAAAAGGAATGAGCCTAAGCAATCAGAGGCGCCTCGCCGCAGAGGTCCTCGGTGTTGGGGAGACTAGGGTATGGATAGACCCAACAAGGTTCGAGGACGTCGTGGCAGCGATAACCCGCGAAGATATACGTAACCTGATCAAAGAGGGAGTGATTAAAGCCAGGCCAGAGAGGGGGGTGAGCAGAGGCAGGTACCGGATGGCCCACCTCCAGAAGAAGAAGGGTCTGAGGAAGGGCCCTGGCAGCCGTAAGGGCAAGGTCGAGGGCGACGAATGGGAGTTCCGCATACGCTCCATGCGTGCCTTCCTGCGCCTCCTAAAGAAGAGGAAGATAATTGCGCCTGGCGTCTACAGGGAGCTCTACCTAAAGGCGAAAGGTGGCGCTTTCCACGACAAGAGGCAGCTCAAGACATATATCGAGGAGCACGGTTTGGCAAGGAGGTAATGGTAATTGGCAAAGGGAACGATTTACAGGGTCGCCTTCAGGAGAAGGCGTGAGAACAGGACTGATTATCGCCTCAGGAAGAGGCTCATATCGAGCAGGCTTCCGCGGCTAGTGATTAGACGGAGCCTCAAGCACACCTATCTCCAGCTTGTGGAGGCAAGGATCGAAGGCGACAAGGTCTTGGTCTCAGCAAGCACATCTGAGCTTAGGAAGTATGGTTGGAAAGGCGGCACGGGCAATGTCCCTGCTGCATACCTCGCAGGTTTTCTCATTGGTAAGAAGGCGCTTGCCAAGGGAATCGGCAAGGCCATTGTGGACATAAACGGGTACGCGGTGACAAAGTCTAACCGCATACTTAATGCAATGAAGGGCGCGATCGACTCCGGGATGGAAATACCGCACGGCGAAGAGATCCTGCCTGACGAGGAGAGGACAAAAGGGACTGCAATCGCGGAATATGCCTCAGCCCTCCAGAGCGAGGATCCCGCAAAGTACCAGCGCATGTTCTCAAGCTACCTTAAGAACGGACTGCCCCCTGAAAGCATTGTTGATCACTTCGAAAGTGTAAAGGCGG
Organism: Candidatus Methanosuratincola thermotaenarum; assembly: GCA_038801655.1. Classification (GTDB taxonomy): domain Archaea; phylum Thermoproteota; class Methanomethylicia; order Methanomethylicales; family Methanomethylicaceae; genus Methanosuratincola; species Methanosuratincola thermotaenarum. The sequence continues at coordinate 17,006 of JAULTB010000016.1, forward strand.
CTATCGAGAAAGAGGTGAAATGAGTTGTCGTACCAAGCAACCCAATGGATCCCGAGGACATCCCTCGGGAAGGCTGTATTAGAAGGCAAGGTCACTAGCATCAAAGAGGTATTCGAGCAGAACCAGCCGATCAAGGAGCCGGAGATAGTCGACGCGCTACTGCCCGACATAAAGCACGAGGTCCTCGACGTCAGCGTCGTCCAGAAACAGACCGATGCAGGCGAGATTACCAAGTTCAAGATTGGTGTCGTGGTCGGGAACGGTGACGGATACATCGGTGTCGGCATAGGAAAGTCGAAGCAGATGCGCTTCGCAATCGACAAGGCCGTGGCCGACGCAAAGCTAAACCTCACCCCAGTGAGGAGGGGCTGCGGTAACTGGGAATGCCCATGCGGCAAGCCACACAGCCTTCCGTTCAAGGTCACAGGCAAGAATGGAAGCGTATCCGTGGCTCTCCTGCCTGCCCCCAAGGGGGTCGGGCTCATTGGCGGAGAGGTCGCCAAAACGATACTGCGGTACGCAGGCATCAAGGATGCATGGGTGGTCTCATTCGGCGAGACGAGGACTACCATAAATTTTGCTGGCGCAGTCTACGACGGGCTCAAGAACACGTACAGGTTCAAGCGGTGAGGTTTTGAAAATGAAGACATACCTTGTAATACGCCTGAGGGGCGAAATGGGGGTTGCCCCAGAGATACTTGACACACTCTCGAGGATGAACCTTCCTTCAAAGTTCTCTGCGACGCTCATCTCTGACACCCCTTCAAACATTGGGATGCTGAACAAGGTTGCGGACTACGTTACTTGGGGAGAGATCGATCGGCCTGCGCTGGTTGACCTCCTTAAGAAGAGGGGGCGCCTCCCGGGAGACAAGCGCCTCAGCGAAGAGGTACTCAAAGAGCTCTCGCTTGGGACATTCGAGGAACTGGCTGAGCTGATGCTGAAAGAGGGCTCTGTCGTCCCGCCGATAAAGAAGACGTTCCGGCTTACGCCGCCAAGCGGAGGCTTCAAGAGGCACATAACGAGGCATCTGAAATCGGGCGGAGAGCTGGGGTACAGAGGAGCGGCTATCGTTGAGCTGCTTCGCAAGATGATTTAAAGCATTCTCCCCTTTTACCTTTCTTATCCACAAAAGCATCAGCGCCTTTTTCTTTGCATAATACCATTTTTTGCGGTGGCTTCGCCGTGCCCTCCAAAAGGTAAAAATATTTAAGATAGGCATCTTTCTTCTAAACGCTAATCCTAGTGGTGTTTACAAATGGTCGTCAGAAGAGATCGAAAAGTCCGCAGACAGCGCGGCTCCAGGCTCTACGGTTGGGGCACAATTGGGCAGCACAGGAAGTCGGGGATGCGAGGCGGTTTCGGAAACGCAGGAATGCACAAGCACAAGTGGAGCTGGGCGGTGAAATACGGCAAGGACCATTTCGGTAAGGATGGCTTTGCCAGGCCCGCAGCCGTCCTTGAGGAAGTCTCTGCGATAAATGTTGGGTCCCTCCAGTCCTTGGTGGAAGGCAAGGTGGTCGAGAAGGACGATAAGGGGAGGGCAATGATCGACCTCTCTTCGCTAGGCTACGACAAGCTCCTCGGAGGGGGGAAGATCGACTTCCCTGTTGTGGTCAAGGCGGTCAAATTCACCGAACTCGCAAAGAAGAAGATCGCCGATGCCGGCGGCGAAGTCATAGCCGCTGAGTGATAGGAGTCCACGAGTGAGAGGCACATGCCCCGATTTTTGGAGCTGATGGACCCGCTAGTCAGGCGCCTTCCAGAGATACCGAAGCCGCAGCGAAAGGTCAGCCTCAAGGAGAAGGCGCTCTGGACTATACTGGCACTCTCAATTTACCTCATCATGGCAGAGATCCCGCTCTATGGCGTCCCTTTTTCGGGAGGCACATTTGAGCAGTTCCTCATTTACCGGATCATTTTCGCGTCGAAGAAGGGCACCCTGATGGATCTCGGGATAGGCCCTATCGTCACGGCCGGGCTGATCATGCAGATACTTGCCGGCTCCAAGATACTCAACGTAAATATGTCAAACCCGAAGGACAGGGGCCTCTTCACAGGGACCCAAAAGATATTCGCCATTGTCATGACCGTTGTCGAGGCCGTGGCCTTCCTCTTGGGGGGATCTTACGGCGCAACGACGGCGACCGCATCCGTGCTGATTATAGGTCAGCTGTTGGCAGTCGGGATACTTGTTTTGCTCCTTGATGAGATGATACAGAAGGGTTGGGGTCTCGGCAGCGGGATAAGCCTCTTCATACTTGCGGGAGTCGCGCAGCAGGTCGTCTGGCTGTGCTTCTCTCCAGTGGGCCCGGTCGCTGACGGCAAGGCGCTGGGCGCAATAATCGCCTTCTTCCAGACGCTATTCAGCGGAGAGAGCATCCTGCTTGCCTTCTCGAGGTATCCCTATCCTGACATGGTGGGCTTCCTCGCGATGCTCCTGGTCTTCTTTGTTGCAGTTTACCTGGAAGGGATGAAGATTGAGATACCTGTCGCATACGCCAAATATGGTGGCATGCGCGCCAAGATCCCGCTTAAATTCCTGTACGTATCCAACATACCTGTCATACTAACCTCAGCACTCTTCGCAAACTTCTACTACTTCGGGCAGGTGATATGGAACAACTTCAACCAGGGTAACACAAATCCATGGCTGAACTGGCTGGTGCAGTTCGACGCGAACTACACCCTGATGCCTGGCAGCTTCCTGTACTACATCCAGCCCCCGCGGAGCCTCGCGGCGGTCGCCAATGACCCCTTGCACGCGCTCTTTTACATGCTGATCCTTGTCGGCTTCTCGGTGGTCTTCGCCAAGATTTGGGTCGAGGTCTCGGGGATGAGCGCGAAGAACCAGGCTACCCAGCTTGTTGACGCTGGCCTTCAGATACCTGGATTCAGGAGATCGCCCGCTGTGATCGAGTCCATGCTGAATAGGTATATCCCGCCCCTCACCATACTGAGCGGCATAGCGATAGGCCTCCTAGCAGGCTTTGCGGACATGCTAGGCGCTATCGGCAGCGGAATAGGGATACTGCTCTCGGTTGGCATTATATACCAGTACTACCAGATACTTGCGAAAGAGCAGCTCGCCGAGACCTACCCAGGTCTAGGGAGGCTGCTTGGTCAGGAGTGAGGTGTTCAGTATGCCATCATCTGAAAAGCGAGGAAAAATCGTGATTGTGACTGGCGTCCCAGGCGTCGGGAAGACGACTGTTCTAAACGCGGCCCTCGAGATGTGCCGAGAGAGTCACAAGGAAGTCTCTCTCCTCAATTACGGCAACGTCATGTTCGAGGAGGCATCAAGACGCGGGCTCGTCAAGGCAAGGGACGAGATGAGGCAACTCCCTGTCAAAACCCAGATCGATCTCCAGCTCCTGGCATCGGAAACGATTAGAAAGGCAAAGGGGGACGTGATAGTCGACACGCACATGTTCATCAACACCCCCAAGGGATACATGCCAGGGGTGCCTTCTTGGGTGGCCGAGTCGCTGAAGCCTGACGCCATAGTCCTCCTCGAGGCTGAGCCAGAGGAGATCTCCAAGCGCCGGAGGAAGGACGCTGCCATTCGCGTTCGTGAAGCCGACTCTCCAGAGCGGATCACTGAGCACCAGATGATGGGCAGGTTCGGCGCCGCCGCAATTTCAGTGCAGACTGGATGCACTGTGGTCGTAGCTAAGAACAGGGAGGGCGGTCACCTCGAGGCCGCCAAAGCGATAGCCTCGCTTTTCGAGGGGGATTGACCTTATGGACCTGAACGAGATCTACCTGGCGGTCGTGAACGCGGTATCTGGCGCAATGGGTCCAGCCAAGGAATACCCATTGTCGGTCCTCTCCATCTTCCTCATCACTATTGCCATGGCAGTGATCTCGTCAGGGGTAACAAGACTCGTGGTAGACGTGGATCTCCTTAGGAGGCGCACCTCCGAGGTCAGGGCCTGGCAGAAGGAATACACCCAGGCGTTGCGATCAAAGGACGAGAAGGCGATCGCAAGGCTGAAGAAGAAAGAGCAGGCGATCAAGGCGGCACAGGCAGAGATGTCTAAAGAGCAGTTCAAGCCCCTGATATTCACGATCATCCCGTTCTTCATATTCTACTACATCTTCTATGCCGTCTTCGGGTACAATCAATTGACTGTTGCAGTCTCCCCGATTTCACTGCCGTTTGTCGGGACGGAGCTCAACTTCTGGGTATGGTACCTCCTATCCTCCTTCAGCGTCTCCTCACTGATACAGCGGATCTTCGGGCTGCCTTCTGCCGCCGACTAGGGTGGTGGCTCGGCTTGGAAGAAACAACGCTCCCCAAGGGTTTCTTGGTTACTATAAGCGGACCGCCAGGATCGGGCAAGTCTCACTGCGCTTCCAGACTTGCTGAGCTCTACAATGCGCCTCGCCATTCAGCAGGCTCCATATTCCGTTCGATCGCGAAGGAGAGGGGGATCTCTGTCGAGGAGCTCTCGAGGATATCCGCCTCCGATCCTTCGATTGACAGGGAAATAGACGCGAGGACAGAAGAGTACGCCCGAACAGGCGGCTGCATTCTCGAGGGCAGGCTTGTCTCTTGGTTCTCAGGGAGCGTCCCGAAGCTGAGCTTTTACCTCACCGCCCCGTTCGAAGTCAGGGCCCGCCGGATAGCAGAACGGGAGGGCATACCTATCGAGGAAGCGGTCGCCAAGACGAAGGAGCGGCAGGAGATCGAGAGGCAGCGCTACCTCTCAATGTACGGCATCGACATCTCAGACCTCTCTGGTTATGATTTTGTAGTCAACACGTCCATCTGGGGCAAGGAAGAGATCGTCACCCTCCTCAAGTCCGTGATAGACCTATATCTTGCGACCCATTTCGGCAGGAGATAAGATAAATAGAGCAGCGGACAAATTTCGTGATGAATGGTGCGTCCTTTTGAACGGCGAATTTCTCGTAAAGGCCGAAGAGCCTTCAGTACCCTCGCACGGGTGGGCACCCAGGGAAAGGCCTATTGGCGAGTACCTCGCTACGGGAGTGATTAACCTGGACAAGCCCCCAGGCCCGAGCAGCCACGAGGTTGTGGCTTGGGTCAAGCGCCTCCTCTCGCTCAAACGGGCTGGGCACGGGGGGACCTTGGATCCGAAGGTCAGCGGCGTGCTGCCGATCACTCTCGAGAGGGCAACCAGGATAATCTCTTTTGTAATGCGGTCCGGGAAGGAGTATGTCTGCATAATGGAGCTCCACGAGGATGTTGCGAGGCAGCGCCTCGACGATGTCATAGGCGAGTTTGTCGGTCCAATATACCAGCTACCGCCCGTGCGTTCGGCGGTGAAGCGCGCCCTCAGGGTAAGAAACATCTATTCGATCGAGATCCTGGAAAAGGATGGCAAGTATGTCCTGATGAGGGTGAGCTGCGAGGCTGGTACCTACATCAGGAAGCTCTGCCACGATCTAGGCGAGGTCTTGGGCGTGGGCGCGCACATGCGCGAGCTCCGGCGGACGCGGGCAGGACCATTCAGGGAGGATGAGAGGTTGCACACGCTCCATGAGCTACTCGATGCGATCACGCTCTGGAAGGAGAGGGGAGACGAAAACGCCCTAAGATCGGTCGTCTCACCGATCGAGGAATTCATAGGCGACTTCCCCAAGGCGTTCATCAGGGACTCTGCAGTCGACGCCATATGCCATGGGGCGAGCCTTGCGGCTCCCGGACTACTCAAGATAAGCAAGGGCGTCAAGCCCGGCGACACGATTTGCATAATGACCGGGAAAGGCGAGCTAGTTGGGATCGCAAAGGCGAGGCTCACCAGCGAGGAGTGCATCCGATCCGAAAGCGGGATTATCGCCGACACCGAAAGGATAGTCATGGAGCCTGGGACTTATCCTAAGGGATGGACATCAGGCGAGTGATATGGACCCCCGCGCTAGCCACTATTACGACACTAAGCCTGCGCAGCCAAAAAGGCGCTTTTTCATAAGGCTGAATATTAGAGGTCAGTTCCTTGAGTTCGCCAGCTCGAGCGGGGTCTTCTCAAAGGACAAGGTCGACTTGGGTACGCTCGTGCTCATAGACAGCCTGGAGCTGCCCGATTCAGGTGAAGTGCTGGACATGGGGTGCGGCTACGGCGCCATAGGGATCGCCATTGCAAAGCTTTACCCTGCGATTAAAGTTACGATGGTTGACGTCAATCCCGCAGCCGTGAAGCTGGTCAGGGAGAACATCGAGAGAAATTCCGTCCAGAACGCTGAGGTCATGCACAGCGACTTGTACTCGCTGCTGGGGGGGCGGTCCTTCGATGCAATCATCTCGAACCCGCCTTTGGCTGCGGGCTACAAGACGATCTTTCCGATGATTGAAGGGGCCTTCGACCACCTTCGAGAAGGGGGGTTCTTGCAGATCGTACTCC
>JAULTB010000065.1:0-3705 GCA_038801655.1 Candidatus Methanosuratincola thermotaenarum
CTCTGGTGGGCCCAGATCTCCTCAATGCGAGGATCGTTGTAAACCCTCTCCCTTAGGTCAGCGAAAACAGCCACATAAAGGGGCGCGAGATAGTACTCGCTGCCGGATCCAGCCACCCAAGACTCGAACTTCTCATCACTCCACGCCTTCTTCATTAGCTTGGTGAAATATTCCCGGTGCGCCTCGAGCAGGAGCTTATGGAGGCGAATTCGCGCCTCACCGGACTCGACTACAACAAAATGCCAAGCCTCTGCCCCGCCTGCAGTCGGCGCCCTGATGGCAGCCTCCAAGATCAATTTCCTTGAAGACTCATCAATTTGGGTTTCTTTGAAGAGCCTCACCGAGCTGCGCTGCCTCAATACCTCCAAGAGATCAGCCAATCCGCTCACCAATTAAAAAAAGAGTGGGACGGCAAAAAAACGTTGCCTCGGCTAGGCTACCGATCCAAAGCCTTCTCTATCCTGTCCATCGCCTCGCCCAGGCGCTCAACCGGGACGGTGTAAGCAAGCCTCAGGTGCCCCCTGCCTGCAACCCCGAAAGTGGACCCAGGGACTGCCGCCACCCTTGCCTCAACAAGCAGCTTCTCGGAGATCTTCAGGTCATCCCCAACAAAGGGGAATATATAGAATGCACCGCCCGGCTTCACCACGCTGAAACCCGGGATTTGCTTCAGCCGGCGGTAGATGTAGTCCCTCCTCCGCATGTATTCCGATCGCATCTGGCTTACTGCAGCCTGGCTCCTAGGATCTGAAAGGGCACGGGCGGCTGCATATTGTGCGAAAGAAGTGGGGCATGCAGACAGGTACATCTGGAACTTCACCATCCTCGCGATCAAATCCTCTGGGCCTGCAGCATACCCGATCCTCCACCCAGTCATCGCATAAGTCTTCGACAGGCTGCCCACAGTGATAAACCTCCCAGGCTCGGATGCGACAGAGGCAGGGCTTACATGGCGGATGCCGTCGTAGACCAGCGACTCGTAGACCTCGTCGGACACAACCGCCAAGCCGTGATCCTCAGCGAACTCAACGGTTGCCCTCACATCTTTCTCAGTGAGAACCGCCCCCGTGGGGTTGTTTGGAGAGTTGAGCACGATCGCGCGGGTCCTCTCTGTCAGATGCCTTTGCAGGTCATCAACAGTCAAGACAAATCCGTTTTCCATCTTCAGCGGGACTTCGACGGGAACGCCGCCAGCCAACCGGACGGTCGCGCTGTATGTCACGAAGTGGGGCGATGGGATCAATACCTCGTCCCCCTCCTTAAGGAATGATGCCCATATGAGGAGGAATGCCTGGTTGCCCCCCGTGGTGACGATTATCTCCTTGTCAGGGTCGGCAAAGATAGAGTTCTCTTTTTTGAGCTTTTCAGATATCGCGTCCCTAAGCTCCTTGAGCCCATTGTTTGGCGTGTAGTGTGTTATTCCCCTGTCCAGGGCCTCCTTTGCATATTCTTTTATGTGCGCAGGCGTGTCGAAATCAGGCTCTCCTATCCCAAGAGAGATGACGTCGGCGTATTTGCTAGAGAGTTCAAAAAGGCGCCTAATCCCCGAGGCGGGTATCTCTTCTAGACGGTCGTGTAGCGACATTCTAATCAACATGAGGTAGTCCATGGGATTTAAAAGGGTTTATGCCAGATCACTGGAAGAGGTACTCTTCGGAACCCCTCCTTATCAGGACGGCGTTCTTACCGTTCGATCTCTCGCACCTGCCGATAACATGGGCGCCCACCTTGAACTTCTCGGCAGATCGTATCACTTCTTCTTCTTGCCCCTTGCCTACTACGACTTCCATCCCTATCCCCATGTTGTAGTTGCGGCACATCTCCCTTGGCGACTCGCCGCTCTCCTTGCCGATCAGCCTGAAAATAGGATCCGGATCTGGGAGGCTGTCCTTGATGTAGAGTATATCCTTACCGATCCTGAGGGACTTTGTAAGGCCGCCCCCGGTGTTATGGACTAACGCCTTGACAGGCACACGCTTGAGCATATCGATCACAATCGGGAGGAATATCCTCGTAGGGGAGAGCAATGCCTCGCCCACGGTCATCCCGAGGTCGGGCAGATCGTCGTCGATCCAGTATCTGCCGTAGTATCCCCTGGAGCCTTCTTGACCGATCTCAGGGTATTTCTTGAAGTAGTCGCTCCTGAGCAGAGAATGCCTGGCAAGAGAGATCCCGTTGCACATGATCCCGCTGTTCTCCCTCTCCTCGTAACTGCATCGTCCGCCGCTCACTATCCCCACAATCACGTCGCCAGGAGAAATATCATTGCCAGTTATCATATTCTCAAGTTCAACCCGCCCGAAGACTGTGCCGGAGACGTCCAGAGTCCTTATTATGTCCGGGAGGTCGGCCGTCTCCCCGCCGCAGAAGAGAACCCTGCAGCCCAGACGACCCAAGGTTCCGAATGTCCTTGAGAACCCAGAGGCGAGCGATGAGAGCAGGGATTCCCTCTCGAGCCGGATCGTGTTCAGCGCGACATAATCCGAGAATGCTACGGGCACCCCCCCAACGCAAACAACATCGTCGAGATTCATCGCCAGAACGTCCTGAGCGAGCCCAGAGAACCAGCTGTAATCGCCGGTCTCTCTGGAATAGATGTAAGATATTATTGGCTTGCTGCCAGCCCCGTCCTCATGGAGAATCAGGCCCGACTTGGGATCGTCCGGGTCTCGTACAACGCTGCAGAACGAGTCTGGGAAGAGGTCATCCGTCACTCCCTTTATCGATGAGATTCCCTTCTTGTCGACATCCACTCCAAGTTCAGAGTACTTCGATCCGGGCAAGCTAGATCATCACCCATCAAGGGGGCAATCCACACTCATAAACGTTCTCAGCGACCCCACCTTTTTATAGTTTGAAGTAGGATGTTTTTACGTGAAACTTGATGAGCGAAGAACTCAAGGAGCGCCTCGAGGAGCTTGTCTTCAAGTGGGTGAAGAGGCAGCTTGAGGACGGGAACTGCAGGATGAACCTCAGGATTGAGATCGACACCCCAATCGAACTGAAGGGCATGAAGGGGAGGATCCGCGGCGACATACTGCTTGGCGGGGTTCAGACGGACGAGCCAGCCAAGACGGATCCAGGAGCTGAGCCGCAGGACTGCAAGAAGGATGTGGCAGAAGCTGAGATGAGCCTACAGGAAGTCGAAAAACTCCTCAGATCCCTCGGGGTGTGATGATTATCGTAAAGGCGGGGTCTTGAAAAAATTAAAAATCATGGTTTCTTTATCCTGAAGACCAGGCTGAGGTTTGATACGTACTTGAATTCGGGCTTCATGCCAAGCGTGGACTCTAGGGAAGCCTCAACGTAGTTCTTAACAAATAGGGACCATTTTTCCCCCATATTGTGGGACGCCCTTATTTCCAGATAGTCCTCGTCTTCAACCTCGTAGCAGGTAGTCCAGTTCGAATAGCCGCAGAGGAACATTAGGAAGAATTGCTTGAATGCGCTGACTGACAGCTCTCCGAAGAGCAGGAGCATTATCTCTTTAGAGGTTGCAGATCCCATTTTGCGCCCTATCTTAGCCACAGACTCTTCGTCAAGCGCATTGATTATCTCTATAAGGTCGTTCCTTGGGAGGGTGACCACTCCCATCTGCTCGACCTTTGCGCCTATCCTCACATATTTCCTCAAAATCCTGCAGGTCAGGCCATTCACAGTTGCGCCTTGCTTTTTTGCCTCTTCCTCCAGCCCCCGCATGACATC
>JAULTB010000017.1:0-21095 GCA_038801655.1 Candidatus Methanosuratincola thermotaenarum
GTGCTTCTGAGCCAGCTGCTGCTTTTCTGGATCTTGGATGGGCATTGGCGACCACCGTTTTTAATCCATACACAGGGATCTCAATTATAAATTTTTCCACGGGCGCTTTATCGACGAGATCACGACGTGGGAAGAGGTCGAAACCACCCCATCTATGCCCGAGACCTCGCCGAGGAACCGGTCCAGCTGTGCCTGCGGCACGATCGCGACGAGGTCGATCTCTCCGGTCACCCTGTAGACGTCGAGAGCCGGCAGCGCCTGGATCTTCTCGTAGACGGATTCCCTCTTAGGCGGGTTGATCTTCAGGAAGACGAAAGCCTCGGCAGCCTCCAATCCCAATACCCTCAGCGCGTCCTCGGTCAGGTCGATGAAACCCCTCCCGGTCCTGATCAGCCCTGCGTCCCTGAGCTTACGGAGGTGGATGTTAAGCGCCTGCCGGGTCAGACCCAGGCGGTTTGCGAGGTCTACCTGCTTCTTCCTTGTGGTGAAGACGCTCGCCTGCTCGCTCATCTCGAAGAGCATCCTTAGGATCTCGATCTGCCTGTCGGTGAGCTGAGGCGCCTCAACTTTTGTCAAAGTGAACCCCTTGGCTTTACATTTGAAAATTAGCTTTTAATAAAGCTTAGCTGTTAACTGACCAAAATATATTTATTTAAGAAGTAAATAAACCCATTAGCCATTTTGATCAACGTTGGGGGAGACAGGTTGTCACAGGAGAATGCGATACTGATCGGCAAGAAGCCGCCTATGAGCTACGTGCTCGCCTGCCTCACCGCATTCCACGAGGGTGCGGACGAGGTGGTGATCAAGGCGCGCGGCAGGCCGATCAGCACTGCAGTCGATGTAGCGGAGATTGTCAGGAGGAAGTTCATGCCTTCGGCGTCGATCAGTGAAGTCACAATCGGGACTGAGGAGATCCAGCTCAGGGAAGGGGGGGTCAAAAGAACCAGCTCCATCACAATAAAGATGAGGAGGAAAAAGTGAGGCGTTTCTTTTGAAGACCCCAATCTGCTATTTCTGCGCAAAGAGCGGAGTCCTGTGCCCCAGGTGCCAAGAGAAACTGGACAAGGGAGAGATAACCCAAGCGGATGTAGAGGTCTCCAAGTGGTTCATAGACCTCGAGGCAAAGAACCCCCAGCTCAAGGATTACTCCATCCTGAGGACGGTCAAGCTTCCCAACATGGTAATAGTGATGGTGAGCGGCAGCAGTAACAAAGCCCTGCTCTCGAAGGTCAGCAAGCAGCTTAGCGACGAGAAGAGGATTAGCGTCAGGATCGTTGAGAAGACCTCGAGCATAAAGCGGCTGCTCGAGCAGATCGTGACGCCCGCCAGGGTAATGGGTGCAAACACAGTATGGCTCCCTGACGGCAGCTGGGAGAGCACGATCAAGATGCCCAAATCGGACATGAGGAAGATGCCGATCGACCCGAAGTCAGCCGTGGATGCAATCAGGATACTGACCGGAGAGGTAATCCACATAGTCTTCGAGTGATTGCACGGCAGCGCTAAGCTTTTTACGCCGCCGGTCCAAATCGTTTTGAGGCGAGGTGCCACATATGTCGATGAGGACACACTACGCAGCTCAAGTCAAGCCCGAGGACGAGGGAAAAGAGGTCACAGTTGCAGGTTGGGTTCACAAGATCAGGGACCTCGGTAAGCTCAAGTTCATAGTGCTGAGGGACAGGGCGGGCATACTCCAGGTGACGCTCAAGAAAGGGAGCGTTGACGAGAGCATGATCTCACTGGCGGAGAAGTTGAGGGAGGAAGATGTACTCTTGATCACAGGGGCTGTCAAGGCGACCAAGATAGCACCCGGGGGGAGGGAGGTCGTGCCCTCCAGAATCGAGGTCGTCAACAAGACATTGGACCCGGTTCCCGTCTCTGTATCTGGGAACATCGAGTCGAACCTGGACACGAGGCTGGACCACAGGGTGCTGGACCTGCGCCGCCCAGAGGTCGCGGCGGTATTCAGGGTGCAGTCAAAGCTCCTCGAAGGGATGCAGGAGTACCTCTGGAAGGAGGGTTTCCAGCAGGTATTCACCCCGTGCCTGATGGGCGCAGCATCCGAGAGTGGCGCCGAGGTCTTCCCCGTAGTCTACTTCAACAAGAGCGCTTTCCTGAGGCAGGACCCGCAGCTCCACAGGCAGCTGGCGGTGATCTCGGGTATGGATCGCATATACGACCTAGGGCCGAGCTGGAGGGCCGAGCTGAGCCATACGCCGAGGCATTTATGCGAGCACAGGGGGTGCGCGGTTGAGCTCGGCTTCATCAGGGACGAGTATGACGTGATGAAGGTCGAGGAGGGGCTCGTCAGGAGCGGCGTCGCAAAAGTCGTGAGCGAATGCAAGGAGGATCTGGAAGTGCTGGGAAAAGAGATCAGTATTCCCCAGGCGCCGTTCCCAGAGATCAAATTCCCTGACATCTACGAAATACTCGAGGAGTATGGGAAGAAAATACCCTACGGGGAGGACTACGACAGGGAGTCGGAGACTATTCTCGCAAGGCACGTCAAGGAGAAGCACGGTTCGGACTTCTTCTTCGTGAACCGCTTCCCGTTCAGGGTAAAGCCTTTCTACGTGATGAAGGTGGATGAGGATCCAACCTGGGCCAGGAGTGTCGACTTGGTCTGCAAGGGGCTGGAACTGAGCTCAGGGGGGCAGAGGGAGCACAGGTACGAGAAGATAATCGGGCAGATAAAGGAGAAGGGCATGAGCACAGTCGGGCTCAAGTGGTTCACCGAGTTCTTCAAGTACGGCGCCCCGCCTCACGGCGGATTCAACATCGGGATAGAGCGGCTCACAATGCAGCTGCTGGATCTGCAGAATGTGCAGGAAGCTGCGCTCTTCCCGAGGACGCCCGAGAGGCTGCTGCCTTGATCTGGGCTAGGCTTGCCGTGGCGGATGCGGATCGGGATCAGAAGCCGGAGGCAGCAGGGTCCTCAGGCTTCATGATTTCCCTCAGGACGACGGTGGCGAAGCAACCCTTTGGCAGGGTCATGCGAAGGGAGATCTTGTAGGATCCGGGGTTCAGATCGTCCACCTGGGTCTGACCATGCTCGAAGCTGATAGGCCAAAAGACCGCAGGACGCATCGCCCCCTCGAAATTGGATTCGCTGATCTTCGCGAAGTCTTTTTGCGAAATCCCCTCCCTCGAGAATATGTCCGTGTAGATTTCCGCGTCGATTCCGCTCAGCCGTGTCCTGAACCCGGGGATGTGGACCATCACGACAGCCTTCTTCGATGCCACCCATGAACGCAATCTCGAAAGGTTTGTGGAATCGCACCTGATTGGCCTTGATGGCAGGTTCGCCCTGTCAAGGGGTGAGACGAGGTCACCCTCAGAGACGGCGTATGGCCCCACCTCCTCCAGCCTCCGGGAGAGGGCCAGGTTGAAGAGGTAGGACTGGTATGCATTCACGAAGAGCCTCCTCAGGTCGCCCGGCAGAGCCGAAAACGCCCCCTTGTAGTCTCCCGGTCGCTCCAAGAGCCTCCTGATTACCGCCCTTTCGAGGCCGAGCGACATCGGGAACGAGGACTCGGCCTTCCGCAAGTCCCAGCCATCCCTCAGCTCTTTCCTTGCCAAGAACGCATCCTCTGGCTCCCCTGGGTAGGGAGAGGAAAGGAACTCCATGACAGCGCCCTCGAAGTCACCCTTGAGCAGGAGCTTCCCTACTCTGTGCGTGTTAGGCCTGGTGACCCCGAACCTCTGGTGCCCGAAGTAATTTGGCACCCACCCTGGGCACAGCGCAGATCCGTAGGGATGGTCTTCGATCGCACGTATGACGACCGTGAAACGGTTCCCAAGCAGATCCCCAGGCCTCACCTGCCATCTTGCAGGTCCGATGATCCTGATTCTCACGCCGTCGATGTCTGAGGGGGGGAGCCATGATCCCAGCGGCAGCCCGACTGAGATGAGCTGGTAGGTCACGGCGTTCCTGTCCTTTATGCCGGCATACCCTATCTGGGCGCCCAACTTCCGCTCAAGCATGGATATGAGCGGGAGGAGATCTCTGGACCGCTTCTCGAGCACCGCGAGCGAGAAATCCCCTTCGCCGCGATTGAGGCGTTCCAGGTCCCTGTTGACGACAAAACCCTCAGGCGTCATCTCTTCTACGATGAAGTCTTCGGGCACCTGCCTGAGCCTGCCGCCGATCGGCGGTGCATCGGTCGAGTAGTAGAGCATTCCGAGGTCGGACTCTAGGCGGGACCTTGTCCTGGGGAGTTCCATTTTTTGATCCTCAGAGCAGCTTCAGCTTTCCGGTTATGCGGTCGATGTCCTCGGAGGGCGCAGGCCCTATCCCGAGGCACGTCACAGTCCCGGGCTCCAGCTCAGTTAGGCCTGCGTCCTGGATCAGCGCGTTTGGGACCCGCTCCCTGTCAGCCCTTTCCTTGAGTTCAAGGACTTCGCCGAGGGAAGGTGCCTTCAGCACGACCTTCTTCTGCCCCTCCTCAAGCCAAGCCTCGGCCCAGGTCGGCCTGGCCCTTGCGGCGCTGAGGTATGAAGAGACGGAGGCGTGAGCGACCTGGGCAGCGGTCTTCCCCTTGCTCATCTTCAGATCTTGGCGCACCACGATAGCCTGCTTGTACTGGAAGCTCATACAGACGCACTGATTTTTTAAAATGCTGGAGTGTAAAAAGGATATCGAGGGAAAAAGTTGAGGGATCTCCTTGTTGTTGGGGGCGGGCCCGCAGGGCTCTCTGCCGCAATTGAGGCTGCAAGGCTCGGCTTTGAGGCGGAGGTTCTGGAGGAGCACGCCGAGGTCGGCATCCCGGAGCACTGCGCCGGGCTCGTCAGCCTGAAAGGGCTGCGGGAGGTCCTGGGGGCAGACGCGCCGATAATCAGGGAGATCAGGGGGTTCAGGGTCTATTCCCCTTCGGGGAAGGCATACACTGTAAAGGGGGAAGAGGCGAAGGCTGCAGTTATTGACAGGCCAGCTTTCGAGAGGGAGCTCCTCCGGAGGGCGGAGGCCAAAGGGGTCACAGTTACCTTCGGCTCGCGGTTCAAGGGGGACGAGAGGTTCAGGGTCCTGATCAATGCAGAAGGGACGGCTGGAAGGGTGTCCAAGAGGATCGGCTTGGGGATCCCGGAGTCCATCCCTGCCGCGCAGCTGGACTTGGAGACTACGGACTTTGAAGACGATCTGGTGGAGATATACCTAGGCAACCTCGCGCCCGGGTTCTTCGCCTGGGCGGTGCCCAGGGGGGATAGTGTTAGGGTAGGGCTGGCTGCGCGCGGGGCGGTGCCGCTGAAGTCGCTGGAGATGCTGCTTGATAAATTCAAGCCTTGGAGGAGGTTCTCAGGTGCCAGGAGGTCTGCGCCTATATTTGGGAAGGTAGTAACTGGGGGGCCGCTTGATGTGTGCCATAGTGGGAATGCGGTCGCAATAGGGGACGCCGGGGGTTTTGTTAAGCCGACGACCGGGGGCGGAGTTGTCCTCGGTTGCCTCACTGCGAGGCTTGCGGCCAGGGCGGCATGCAGATTCCTTTCAGGGGGAGGGGATCTGGGTTCTTTTGAAAAGGCATGGAAGAGTTCTTACGGGCTGGATTTCGCACTGATGAGGCTGGCTAGATCGGTTTACAATAGGATGGATGCTAGCGAGTTCGATAGTACCCTTGAAGCCCTCTACTCAAGCGGGGCATTGAAGGGCGCAATCCAGCACGACATGGACCAGCAAGGTAAGGCGCTCTGGAGGCTGGCTAGGTCCAGGGTGTTCTTCAGGCTCGTGCCCGCCGCGGTGAGGGCAATATTCTGACCCCAGCTCTGCACGGGGGCTGCATTTGGCAATACTTTATATATGAGCGGACTTCTTTGTCATCTTACTTTGGTGAAGATCGATGAGCGAGCTCGAGTTGCCGACCTGTGTTTCCTGCAAAGAGCCAATACTCCCGGACCAGAAGGGAGTCAGGCTGCCCTGCCCGAGCTGCGGGGAGGTAGTCTTCTGGAGGTGCAGAAGGTGCAGGGAACTGGTGAACAACTACAAGTGCCCGAAGTGCGGCTTCCAAGGGCCATAATGGGGGTTGGTTGATCATGTCCAAGCTCCTTGCTGTGATCAAGATTCTCCCCGAGGACGACTCCGTAAGCCTCGACAAGCTCAAGGACGATCTGAAGGGTGCGCTCCCAAAAGGGGAGAAAGACCTGTACGTCCACAAGTTCCAGGAGGAGGAGATAGCCTTCGGGCTGAAGGCACTGAAGGTGTTCGTCATAATGCCCGGGGATTATTCAGGCGGTACGCAGCCTGTCGAGGACGCATTCGCGGCGGTAAAGGGAGTCGGGCAGGTGGACGTCGAGATAGTCCAGACGCTGCCCGGTTGACAATTTTTTTGCAAAAAGGATTTAATAACATTCGTTGTTAGCCTAAATAGGTATAGGTAGGCAGACTGTCACCAGACTCAAGTTTTGAGAAGAGAAGTGGTGCATTGTATGGAGGGTTCTAAAGAGATCGTACTCAGGGTAGCCGAATCGAAGCAGAGGGACGTGGGCAGAGGCAAGGTCAGGATCGATGCGGACGCGATGAAGAAGATAGGCGTCAGCGTCGGCGACGTGATAGAGATAGAAGGGAAGAGGAAGACAGCCGCGATAGTGTGGCCCGCATATACCGAGGATCAGGGCATGGACATCATAAGGATGGACGGGCTCATCCGCAAGAATGCAGGTGTCGGGATAGGGGAGAAGATCACGATCAGGAAGGCCGAGTCCAAGCCTGCAAACCTCGTCAAGCTCGCACCTCTCTCGTTCACGATAAGCGTGGATTCAGGGTTCGTGAGCTTCGTGAAGAGGAGGCTCGCCGACACCCCGGTGGTGGAAGGCGACAACGTCCTGATACCTGTTCTAGGGCAGGCGATCCCGTTCGCGGTGGTCTCGACCAAGCCCTCCGGTATAGTCATGGTGAACGAGGAGACCACGCTGACGATCCTTGAGAAGCCCGCGGAGGCTGCTAAGGTCCCGCGCGTCACGTATGAGGATGTCGGAGGTCTCAAAGATGCCATCGAGAAGGTAAGGGAGATGGTCGAGCTTCCGCTGAAGCACCCTGAGCTTTTCAAGAGGCTCGGGATCGATCCGCCGAAGGGGGTCCTGCTCTACGGGCCGCCCGGGTGCGGGAAGACGCTCCTGGCGAAGGCGGTCGCCAACGAGACCGAGTCGTACTTCATTGCGATCAACGGCCCCGAGATCATGAGCAAGTTCTACGGCGAGTCGGAGCAGAAGCTCAGGGAGTTCTTCGACGAGGCGAAGCAGCACGCGCCCGCGATTATATTCATAGACGAGCTCGACGCAATAGCCCCCAAGAGGGAGGAAGTCACTGGGGAGGTCGAGAAGAGGGTCGTTGCCCAGCTGCTTGCCCTGCTAGACGGCCTAGAGACGCGCGGCGACGTGATCGTGATCGGGGCGACCAACAGGCAGAATGCGATAGACCCCGCCCTGAGGAGGCCCGGCAGGTTCGACCGCGAGATCGAGATTGGGGTGCCAGACGTCAAGGGCAGGTACGAGATCCTGCAGATACACACCAGGAATATGCCGCTGGCGAAGGATGTGGATCTCAACAGGCTCGCGAGCCTCACCCATGGCTTCGTCGGGGCTGATCTGGCCGCGCTCGCAAGGGAGGCCGCGATGAAGGCGCTCAGGAGGTACTTGCCGGAGATAGACATCCAGCAGGAGAGGGTTCCGCAGGAGTTCCTCGAGAAGCTTGAGATCACGATGGAGGACTTCATGAATGCGTTCAGGGAGGTCACGCCGACCGAGCTCAGGGAGGTCTATGTCGAGATACCCAATGTCAGGTGGAGCGATATAGGAGGGCTCGACTCGATAAAGCAGGAGCTGATAGAGGCGATCGAGTGGCCGCTGAAATACCCTGAAAGGTTCAAGAGGCTTGGTATAAAGCCGCCGAAGGGAGTGCTGATGTACGGGCCGCCCGGGTGCGGGAAGACGCTCCTGGCGAAGGCGGTCGCCAACGAGAGCGAGGCTAACTTCATCACGGTCAAGGGTCCAGAGATCTTCAGCAAGTGGGTTGGAGAGTCCGAGCGCGCGATAAGGGAGGTGTTCAGGAAGGCAAGGACGGCGGCCCCCGTTGTCATATTCTTCGATGAAATCGACTCGATCGCTCCCATGAGGGGCGGCGGCTCGAGCGACACGATGGTCACGGAGAGGGTCATAAGCCAGCTCCTGACTGAGATGGACGGTCTGGTAGGGCTCTTCAATGTCGTCATCATAGGCGCCACAAACAGGCCGGACATCATCGACCCGGCGCTGCTGCGCCCCGGGAGATTTGACAAGCTGCTGTTTGTCCCAGAGCCCGACAACGAGACGAGGATGCAGATCTTCAAGATACACACCAGGAATATGCCGCTGGCGAAGGATGTGGATCTTGACAGGCTGGTGGCAATGACGATGAACTACGCGGGATCCGACATAGAGGCGCTTTGCAGGGAGGCCGGGATGATGGCGCTGAGGGAGGACCCGGACGCGAAGGAGGTCCAGATGAAGCACTTCCTCAAGGCGAAGGAGAAGATACGACCAACCATAAGCGAGGAGATGCTCAAGTACTACAAGGCATGGGAGGAGAGGAGCAAGCAGTCCCTGAGGGGCAAGTCGCCGCTCATCAATTTCATCTGATTGCATTTGCAGGATCGGAGTGGGGACAGGGAGAGTGGTGCAGTTGGCAGAAGAAGGGATAAGGTGGAGGACAGAGTCGCCGGAGCTGATAGTTCTGGACCTCCTTGCGAAGAGGCAGGGGACACTGAAGGAGGAGGAGCTCGTCGAGATGCTCAGGGCAATGATGAAGGACATCTCAATGCTCGAGATAAACAAGATACTGATGAACCTAGAGCTGAGGGGCAAAATAACAGTATCGCAGATCAAGAAGGGAAGGGTGATCTCCCTCCTTCAGCCGAAATAGCGCGCAGCGGGGGGGCAGTCCCTGGGCGTAAACTTGAAGGATCTCGTTAAGCACACCCCCATCCCGCTCGAGGGCCTCGGGGGTCGCATACTCGCTATTGATGGTTACAATGCGCTCTACCAGTTTCTTGCGATAATAAGGCAGCCGGATGGAAGCCCGCTGATGGACTCGAAGGGCAGGATCACCAGCCACCTGAGCGGCATCTTCTACAGGACCGTCAACCTCCTGGAGGCGGGGGTGAGACCAGCCTACACATTTGACGGCAAGCCGCCGGAGATGAAGGCAGAGGAGATATCCCGAAGGATGGAAACGAAGGAGAAGGCAAAGGCTGAGTACAGGAAGGCAATAGAGAGGGGCGACCTGAAGGCAGCGAGGAAGCATGCACAGGCCACCTCCAGGCTCACATCAGAAATGGTCGAGCAGTCGAAGTCTCTTCTGGATCTGCTGGGCGTGCCATGGGTGCAGGCCCCTTCGGAGGGGGAAGCGCAGGCCGCCTACATGGCGATGAAAGGAGACGCATGGGCGGTCGCAAGCCAGGACTACGATTCGTTGCTCTTCGGGGCTCCCAGACTCGTCAGGAACTTGACCATCTCGGGGAGGAGGAAGCTCCCCAACAAGCCCGTTTACGTGAGCATCGAGCCCGAGCTGGTGGAGCTCGAGGAAGTCCTGAAGGAGAACGGGCTTACCAGGGAGATGCTCGTCGATCTAGGCATACTCATCGGGACGGACTTCAACCCAGAGGGGTTCAGGGGCATAGGCCCCAAGAAGGCACTGAAGATACTAAAGGAGGCTGGATCTCTTGAAGCGGCGCTGGAGCGCGGGCTTGTGGAGGGGGATCGGGGAACAGACTACGGGGCCATAAGGGAGATCTTCCTTAAACCAACGGTTAGGGGCGACTACAGCCTGGCTTGGGACGAGGTCGATACGGAGGGGGTTTTGGGGTACCTTTGCGACGGGTTCGACTTCTCCCCTGAGAGGATAAGGAGCGCGCTAGCGAGGCTCGCGGAGAAGGGAAAGGAGAAGAGGCGGCAGCCCGACCTCACGAGATGGTTCTAGATATCATGGGCCCCACCCATACCTGCCACACAGAGGGACAAAGACACAACCCCCGTATGCCCATTCCTTGAAGACGCTGCCATCCTTCTCTACGACTATCAGGTCCTGGATTGAATATGCATTGCCGATCGGGATCACCATCCTGCCTCCATCCCTGAGCTGTGATTTGAGCGGGGGCGGTATCCTCGGGGCGGCGGCGGTTACGAGGATCGCGTCATAAGGGGCAGCATCAGGGTAACCCAGCGTACCGTCCCCCTCGATCACAGTTACCCTGTCGGAGTACCCGCAGCGCCCAAGGTTCGACCTCGCGAATTCGACCAGAGAGCGTATACGCTCTATGGCGAATACATGGCCGTCTTTGGCGCCAGGCTGCCGGGGAGCGACGATCTCGGCACAAACCGCAGCATGGTAGCCTGTCCCAGCCCCAACTTCTAGAACTGTGTGCCCCGGCTTCAAGGAAAGCAGCTGGCACATGATCGCGACCATGTGGGGCGCAGATATCGTCTGCCCTTCAAGGGAGGGGAGGGGCGCATCCATGTAGGCCTGTTCCCGGAGCTCAGGTACCACAAATTCCTCCCTGGGCACCTTCGACATCGCCTTTATGACTTCAGGCTGAGTCAGCACCCCCTCTTCGATAAGGCGCCTAATCAGCATCTCTCTCTTTTCAGACATGCCCAACATGAGACACTTCTAAAGATTTATAGGGGCTAAGCCTAAAAAAGGCTTGGTTGCCATGCGGACCTTGACTTTCTATGCGGAGGGGGACCGCAAGATCACCGCGAGGCACCCCACCACGCTGGAGATTACCAAGGACGAGGTGAAGACCAAGAAGGGGGACTGCATAGTCGCCTCCCGGGCGACCCTGGCCCTTTCGGATCTCCCTGAGGAGATGAAGGAGGCGCTTAGGAAGGATGGCACAGAAGTGGCGCTGTGGATCGAATCAGGCGGCATATGCGACGTCGTAAAGGGCAGGGGAAGCGCAAGGCTAACCCTCGAGAGCAGCACGGAAATGGTAGTCAGGAAGAGCGGATTCGTATGCGGGAGGACGCTGATGGTCTATTCAGACAAGTCAGCCTCTGAATTGAGGAGGGATCTTGTGGAGAAGATCGCAAGGGATGGCGCCAAGATCAGGCTGACGATCGAGGTTACTGCCCCTGACTGATGGGGCACATATCACTTGCGGACAATCCTCTTCCGGGGATTCTCGAGCTTCTTGGTCACATAATCCAAGATCAGGTCGGCCCCAGGACCGAAAACCAAGCGGATCTTCTTCTCGAACAAGGATGGATCCATAATCGACTCTGTGCCTCCGATTTGGAAGATGACAGTCGAGGCCAAGGGCTCCCCAAATATGTCCTTGAGTGCGCTCCGGACTATTCCCTCGAAGTCCTTGTCGCGCAGATAAACAGCCACTCTGGACACAAATTCCGTCTCCATAGGCGCACGCCCATCCGAAATTATTCAGCACCCTCCAGAGTCCTATTCCCCTTCCCCCTTGGACCTCTCGAGCATATTTATGCGCGACTCTATGAAAGATGTAATCTTCTCCTGGGTAAGCCGCTCGTCATCCTCCTGCCGCCTCAACTGATCCTCTATCATCCTCAGCAATTCTGGGGGCGAGACCGGCTTTATCAGATACCCGTCGGCGCCCATATTCACCGCCCTTATCGCGTTATCAAGCGAAGCATGGCCCGTGACCATTATCTTGCGCATTCGCGGAGTGGTCGGCTTCAGCTTCACAAGGAGCTGAGTCCCCTCCATATCCGGGAGGACCACGTCAAGCAGGGCGAGGTTGTATGGGGTTGACTCGGACAACCGGATCGCTGTTGCCCCGTCATTTGCGGTATCGACTAAATACCCCTTCTTAGTCAGGAGCGACTTAAGGGTCTCACGGATATCCTCATCATCATCAACCACAAGTATCCGCTTTTTTGACTGAGACACATTATACACCTTGGGGTAAAGGCAAACTACTAATGGATATTGAAAGTGCTCTAATAAAAAGATATTGAAAGGGTGCAGTAATAAAAATATTGATTCATAGTAGACGCCCCTTTCAATTTCAGAGCTGTTTGAATTTGGCATCGATGGATACTATCCATTCCTTTGGGGCGGTCGGCTTGACGACCCTGCAGTTTAACAATTCGTAATCCCCTACACGAGATGCCCTCTCTGCGAACTTTCTGACGGCAGAATCGATCGGAGGGGGGCCGGAGAACAGGTAGACATGCACAACCCCGCCACTCTCCTTCAGGAACTGGCGTGCAGTGCCCAAAAACTCCATTGATTGGGTGGGCAGGTTCATTATTACCCGGTCTGCAATGCCGTGCAGTTTTGGAGGGATTACTGAGGCGTCGCCGCAAATCGGCGTGACTTCACCTTTGAGACGGTTTATACTCAAATTGTAGCGCATCATCTCTACTGCGTCTGGATTGACATCAATCGCGAATACCCTTGACATGTGCCTCTTCGCAATCATTATGGAAAACGGCCCTACGCCAGCGAACATGTCAACCACTGTTTCGCCTTCCTTGACAAGAGACGCCACGCGGTTCCTCTCAAAACCCAGCCTTGGAGAGAAGTATGCCTTGGAGAGAGCGACCTTGAGCCTGATACCGTACTCTGAATGGATGGTCTCGCGCTTTTCCTCTCCGGCAAGCAGCTCGAGGACGGGTATCCGGTAAGGTCCGTCAACCTTGCCTGTCTTGAGCAAGACTGTTTTAGCACTTTTGTGAACTCGGAGCAATGCCTCTGCAATCTCTTTGCGGTAAGGATCTGCTTCAGGCAGGAGGCGCTCGATGATGATTATGTCCCCGACGATGTCGTAAGACTTTGGCAGAGACCTGAGGGCATCAGGGGGAACCCTCCCCTGAAGGAATTCTTTAACCCCCTTCGGGCACGGGGGCGAAATCGCAGGGAGGATCCTTGGCTCCACGAAGACCTCTCCGGCTTTGGAGATCTTTTCGATCTCGCCCGGTTCAAGACGCCTAGTGACTGGGAAGTAGATGAAGCCCCCTTCAGAGATTACCCTCCTAGTCCTGTCGAGCAGACCGAGTGCCACAATTGCACGCCTGACGCACTCCCCCTTCCCTCTTGAAGCCCTTATGCAAAAATGATTTTCAGGGTGGCTCATCTTGTTCCAGAGTGATATTTGGAATGCGGAATATATATCATCTGCAACAGAATGCGCGAAATCCTTTTCAGTAACTTCATTAGTCCCCACCTGAAATATCTCAGGTCAACATCGAAGGTGTATTTGGATGTTGCAAAACCCAATCAGGACTGGTTTGCTCAGGCTCAGGAGATGGCACGAGGCGGTCCCCCTTCCCAGCGAGATCGTCATAGAGCCGACAACCAAATGCGATCTCGAGTGCCCAACCTGCCTGCACAGGGCCCTCCCAAGCGCAAGAAAGGGGAGGGACATGAGCTTTGATGATTACAAGAGGATACTAAACGGAATACCAACTCTCGAGCAGGTGGTCATGAGCGGGTTGGGCGAACCCCTTCAGAACCGAGAAGTTCATAGGATGTGCACCGAGGCACATCTTAGAGGCTTGAGGACGAAGTTAGTCACGAATGGCATGAAAGTCAGCGAGGAGAATGCGTATGATATAATTTTCTCTTTCGACTTCATTGAGATCTCATTCAATGTTGCTACGATCCCAGCCATCGACATTCTGCTCGCTGAGCAGCCGTCGCTTGGAACCGAGGGCAGGCTAAGCGTCTCAGTCCTCGGGACCCCTGAGAATCTAAGAGTCTTCCCTGTGATCCAGTCCACGCTAGCAAGGAAGGGCATCAGGTGCGTGCTTACGCCTCTAGAGAACTGGTGGTCAGAGGGCGACCCTTCATATCAGCTAGTTATGGAGATGGTGCTCCAGGCCGGGCAGGGGATCGTGAAGAAGAGGTTCGGGAAGTGCCGCTGGCCTTTCACTAGCGCGTTCATATCATGCGACGGGGAGGTCACGCCATGCACTGCGAGGATGGACCCGAGCAGGATCTCTTTCGGCAATGCCTTCGAGACACCCTTCTGGGTAATATGGGACTCGGAACCATACCGCTCTTTCAGGAGAGATCACTTACGCGGAATATACAACAGGGTCTGCCAAGGGTGCCCGCTAGAATGACCGTTTGAAGTAAATGCTCCAGAGCGGAAATTATGCACAGTTGGGCGGTCCACGAGGCTTTGGATGGCGGGTTCGGGGGGATTCGAACCCCCGACCTACGACTTAGGAGGCCGCCGCGCTGTCCAGTCTGCGCCACGAACCCTTGGGTAAAGGAATGAATGGGCTTCATTTATATTTTTGTCGGGGGTGATCCCAGGATTTTGGAAACTACATAACCCCCCAGGTCGAAGCACTTTGAGGCCCTTTCGATTACTACAGAGTCGCTCGTCGCCACTACATCTCCGCAGGAGAGGATATCAGAGTCGGGTCGCATCGACGTCTTTGACGTGCCAGGCACCCCTCTGGCACTCATTAACTCCTCCGTCTTTTTTGAGAGATCCCCGCTGCGGCTGACAGGTCGGTCATACACAAAAACGGCGAAGCTGAGCCCCAAGTCGCATATGCATGGCATCACCAACCCAAGGCAATCTACCAGATCTCCAAATTTCGGCTTCCTCAGACCGGTCGAGATGTCCCTCACAAACCCGTCGTCGCAGAGGTAGAGGGGGCGCCCATGCAATGCGGCGTGTACAGTCCGGAGGATGTTGAACCCGTCTATGGAGATGGTCGCACCCCGAAGATCCTCGGCAGGGACAAGCTTTAGCAAGCGGGTCTCTGCGACACCCTCCGGGTAAACGCACCGGAACAGGGCAAGCCGATCCCTCCTGCACAGGCGATACCTGTCCGCAACGAACCTCACGGCCGAAGAACGCTTGTATCCCTTCGAGAGGAGGAGCCTCAAATCGGCAGCGGCCTCCCGCAGAGCGTCAGGCATCCCAGTTCCTCTATTCGACTTCTACTCCACGTATATTGCAGGTCGCAGGGGCGCAGCCTGCCCCGCCTTGCCCTTCGGATCGTACCTCGGCGAGTCCGCGCTCTGCACATCAACCTTGCACCTGAAGTACTCCGAAAGGAAGCCAGCACATTCCCGGATGAAAGTGACCTCATCAATTCCAGAGTTCCTGAGGATCTTTTTCCGATCCTCCTTGGGCAAGGTTATGGCACAGGATGAGATGGCATTGATGAATTTTGCAGCCTCGCCGCCCCTCTTCCTTATCTCCGGGTCCTTCATCAGCTCTCTTATGAGGGCTTTTGGGTCAGCCCCCGAATCCAACGTTGAGAGGGCCTTGAGGTAGATCTCCCATTTCCACTTCGGCGAGGCATAGTAGTATATTCGGGCGGGGGAGATGCCGGTCACGCGGATGATCTCGGCAGTGTCGCAGACCAACGATTTCAAGAGATCCTCCGCTATCTCGTCCTTCTCGGATATGAGCGACTGATCGGCGGATGGGTATGGGGCTACCGAAACAAACCCTTGCCTCCCGAACCGCTCCCAGATCTCCTCGCATATGTGCGGGGCGAATGGCGCCATCAACTTCACGATCGCCTCGAGGACGTACTTAACGATCGACCTGGTCTTCGGGTCGCTGCATCGTTCGGCGCGGCGGCGCATGTACCACTGCAGATCCTGCTGGAGCATATAGAATGCGCAGTGTATCGCCTCCCTCATCCTGAGGGACTGCATCGAGGAGTCCACTTGGGACACCACCCGCTGGACCCTGCTGATCATCCATTTGTCGAGGTGGTCCGCGGAGGAAAGATCTGGCGAGCCGGCATCGGCATACGAGCAGCAGAGGTCGTAGAATTCCAAGAGCTTGGAACGGACGCTCCTAGCCTGGGAGTCGCTAAAGTCCGCGTCCTGCAGGAGCTCCGATGCCGAGAGTATCGAGGTCCTGAGCGTGTCGGCGCCATAGATCCTTATCGCCTTATGGAGCGGGACTATATTGCCTAGGGACTTTGACATCTTCTTCCCGTCCATAAGCACGCTGCCGTTGACGGCTATCTGCCTTGGCCAATGCTGCTCTGGGAATATTGCGACATGGTTGAAGATGAAGAAGGTCAAATGGTTCGGGACGAGATCCCTGCCCGAGTGCCGGCTGTCCAATGGATAGAAGTAATTGAACTCGTTGCGCATCTCCTCCAGGACATCCCTCTCGATCGGAAGGGCGGATGGATCTCCCTTACCGTAGAAGACATAGTCGAATACTTCGTCCGTTAGGGCGGACGGGTCCACTTTGCGTTCGTTGATTACCTTCGACACCGTGTAGAATGCCATATAGATCGTCGAGTCTGAGAGGCTTTCAATAACCCATTCCCTGTCCCACGGCAACCTCGTGCCAAGCCCGGCCCTCCTCGCGCAGGCCTTCTCCTTCAGCCATTCCACAACGTTCTCGAACTCCTGCCGGAGGTCGTCCGGGACAAGGGACATAGACTTCAGGTGCCTCCTCACCTTTTCCTTCCAGGCCTCGTCAGCATAGTTGATGAACCACTGATCCTCAACGAGATTGACGGTGACCTCGGAGCCGCACCTGCAGTGGACGGGCCCGTTGATTATCTCGTAGAAGGGAAAAGCCCTTTTGCTGGAGACAAGATCCTGCTTTATCCTGTCCTTTGCCTTGCTGACCGGCATGCCAGCGTACTCCCGGGTAGACGGCAGCATCCTAGCAAGGTGGAACTCCTTCTGGTAGAGCTCCTTGGTGGCGATCTCGCCCTTCGGATCACACTGGTCCTTGACGCCCAGCCTCTTCACGACATCATCAGCCGGAACGTTTGAGAAACCTTCGAGCGCGACGACTGGGATCGGCTCTATGGCGGCAATCTCACGCCGGTCAAGGCCATATGAGCGGATAGCATCAACATTTGACTTGAGGTCCCTGAGGGCTAGCAGATCATAGGGCGCATGGGCAGGCACTGACATCACCACCCCGGTGGCGTTGTTGGGATCCACAAACTCGGCAGGGAGCACTGGAACGTCGACGCCCGTAACTGGGTTCGTTGCATGCCTGCCCACCAACTCAGCTCCAGGGAGGTCCCTAACGCGTTCGATCTTCGGCATCATCCCCTTGAGCTTTTGGAGGGCCCTTTCACTGACTATCATGCGCTCCCCGTCCACCTCGACCTCCACGTACTTGGCGTTCGGGTTGATCCATATGTTGGTCACGCCGAAGACGGTCTCGGGGCGGAGAGTTGCGACCGGGAGGCTGATGCCCCCCATCCTGAATTTTATGGCGGTGAACTCGACTACCTCGGGCTCCAGATCGCCTTTCGTGTCATGCTGGCCCACCGCACTCATGCAGGAAGGGCACCACCCGACAGGGTGTGCCCCTTTTGTGATCAGACCGGCCGAGAGGAGCTTTCTGAACTGCCATTCGATGAACTTGGTGTATGCAGGGTCAATTGTGGTGAATTCCCGCCTCCAGTCGATCGAGAAGCCCATCGCCTGCATGCCGAGCTTTATGTCCCGATGGAAGTACCTCGCTATGTTCAGCGGATCCTTGAATGATTCTATCAAGCCCGGGTCTACCCCATAGAGCCGCAGGAAGACGTCTATCAGCTCGGAGTCGTTTGCAGCCACCCTCTTGCTCATCGCGAGTATCGGGGTGCCTGTGTAGTGGAAAGCCATCGGCAGCAGCGTGTTATATCCCTTCATGCGCATGTACCTGGCGTGCGCATCAGCCAAGGTGTAGGTCCTCGCGTGCCCTATATGCTGGGGCGAGTTTGGGTAAGGGTATGCCACGGTGATGTAATATTTCGGCTTCCTTGGATCAGGATCGGCCTCGAATACCTTTGACTCGCTCCAGCGCCTCTGCCACTTATCCTCAAGACCCTTGAGATCGATTGACACGAAACCATCTCCAGCTCATTTGAAGCCATTCTTCAAACGTCAGGGACAGATCAACTAATTGCCTTAAGGATGCCCTTAAGCCTTACCGCAGCACTCTCGAATTCGCCAAGGGAAGACAAGGGGACCCGCCCCTGACCCAAGTCCTGCTTCCCCCCTCCCTTGCCCGACATAGACTTTGCTAGCTCGGCGGCTATCGCCCCTGCATTTACACCCGACTTTATGGCAGAGTCGCCAGCCATCACCAGCACCCCCCCATCGATCGATGAGGCGAAAAACGCAACGGCGTTGGGGTCTTTTTCCACCAGGGCAGATCCGATCGCAAGAAGATCCTCGCTACGGAGGGTATCAAAAAGGCGGCAGTACAACCTGAGGCGGCTCAACTCCTCGGCTGAAGGCATGAGGAAAGGCAATATCTCGGCTGCCAGGGCCTTCCTGAGGCGCTCGATCGTCTTCTTTGAGTCGGAGAGGGATGACATAAGCCCCTCAGCAGACTTCTCCAGCCTGTCGGCAGGCGTGTTCAGGATTGCGGATACGCGATCGATCCGGGACTCAAGGCCCTGCACGTACGCAAGCGCAGCCGGACCTGAGGCGAACTCGATCCGCTCTACCCCGTCCTGTATCCTCTCTGCCCGCATTATCTTCAAGAATCCTATCTCGCCAGTATTCGAGCAGTGCATCCCGCCGCACGCCTCGACGTCCCAACCATCCACCTCAACCACCCTTATCGTCGGCCCATAGACGACCCCGCCCTGGTAGAGGCGCATCCCGAATTTTTGCTCGGCCCTGTTCCGTTCCTCGAAGTATGCCCTTATTGGGCGGCACTCCTCAATTACGCGGTTTGCAACCGACTCTATCTCGCGGAGCTGCTCAGCGGTTATCTTCTCGAAGTGCGAAATGTCCAGCCGGCTCCTCTCGACGTACTTCTGTGCGCCTTCCTGCCACACGTGATCCCCAAGGACTTTCCTAGCAGCGCCTAGCAGTATGTGCGTGGAGGAGTGGTGCCTCTGCAAACTCGCCCTCCTCTCCCAGTCCACCTCGCACTCGACTTCGTCCCCAGGAGCTAAGGCGCCCCCGTTCTCGACCAAGTGGACGACGACCCCTCTCGACTTCAGCACCTCCTTGACTTGGACAATCGAACCCCCTTTTCTCATTGTCCCGGCATCGCTCAGCTGCCCGCCGCCCTCTGGGTAGAATATCGTCCTGTCAAGGACCACTCTGCCTAGATCTGCATACACGACTTTGCAGCGCAACTTTTTCAGCTCCGGATGCGCGTAATAGACGAGTTTGGTCTCGGGCAGTGCCGGAAGGCCCTCAAATGGGCGGCTATCCTCGCCACGCTCTTCGCCCTTTGGAGGTCTCGCTTTTGAGGGGCCCGCATGCCGCTCCGCCACTGTTGTGTCGAATGTGTCCGGGATCTCTACAGATATGCCCTGCGCCTCGCAGATCTCCTTCACGACCTCTGGAGGGAGACCGTTCGAGTCGTAGAGCTCTATCAGCTTCTCAACGGGCAGCCTCTTGGTCGCTCTGATTTCCTTGAGGTTGAGCAGCCTTCCGACAAGCGCCTTGCCTTGGTCGATTGTCTTCGCGTATCGCTCCAGCTCGAGGTCGCAGACCTTCCTAATGTAGTCCGCGCGATCTGAGAGCTCTGGGAACTGCCCCCTCCAGTGATCCACCTGCATTAGAAGGAGGTCAGACAGGCTGGACCTGATTCCTAGCGACTGCATGATCCTGTGCGTGCGCCTGATCAATAGCCTAGCCAGGTATCCAGCCTTGACATTCGAGGGGACAATGCCGTCGCCCAGCATGAACGCAAGGGTCTTAGTGTGATCTAAGATAGCCATCGCTTTCTCAAGCGGGGAGAGAATCCTCTCCAACGAGTCTGGATCCGTGCCGATCTTCTCGGCTAGCTTAGCACGAGTGGCGCGAAGCGATCCAGTATCAACAATATTCATCAAGCCAGCGTACTTCGTGCTCTCAGCGAGTATCTCCCCTTCGGGCATCTCCACACCGGCTATCGAGAGGAGATCGTTGAAAAGCTTCCCGTAGACTGCCTGGAAAGCAGTAGGGGTTCCCTGGGAGATCCATGTGAAGCGCTCAAGTCCGTAGCCAGTATCAACTATCCTGATCGGAAGCTCCCGGTATTCGCCTCCAACTTTCCTGTATTGCATGAATACCAAGGTGGATAGCTCGATCCCTCTCACTATCCCCTCAAGGTCTGGTCCGGCGTCGCCACCGCCCTCCCACCAGTGTTCGATGTAGGATATCTCCTCCCCCGCTATACCCAGCTCTTTTGTGAGGAACTCATGGTGATACTTCACGGTCTCTTCTTTCCAGTAAACCTCGTTCTGAGCGCTCGAAAAAGCATGGTGGGCCATCATCTCGAAGACACTCATGTGGCGCCCTCCGGTCTTCCCCACGTTGTCCAAGTCATTCATCCTTATGCACGGCTGTGAGATGGCAAGGGGGTTGAAGGGGGGAGGGACCTCACCGCTCGTGACATGAGGCTGGAAGCATGCGATCGATGCGATTGTCAGGAATATGTCCTCCCTCCACCTTGCGACGACCGGATAGCGCCTGACCCTTGCGTGCCCGTTCCTCTCGAAGAAGGAGAGAAAGGCCTCGCGCATCTCCCCAATGCTGTAAGCCTTTTTGGTTGGCGGTTCGCCTATGAAGGAATATGGGGTGCATGGAGAATCCCCACAGATCTCCCTGTCTGGATCAAGGGTCCAGAAATTGCGCCCACATGATTTGCATGTCTTCCTCAGGAAACCGTTTTCCTTGAAGAATTCTAGCCTGTAAGCCTCGGGTCCAGCGATCATCTGTGATTACCTTCGAATGACGGACTGATCCATAGTCGTACAGGGTAAATAAATCTGTTTTTGAAGAGCCGAAAGCCCTAAACAGAAGCCAAGATCGGCACGGGAATAAATGAAAATGGGGAAAATAGGAATGAAGGCGGGCCGAATCCGGCCCAAGGGCTTTGCTCCGGTTCATCCGAAGAGTGAGCCCAATCCTTCTGCGGTTTCTTCCTCGGAAGCTTCTTCCTTCTTCTCTTCCTTCTTCTCTTCCCCTTTTGCTTCTGCCGGGGCCTGAGCCGGCGCGGCTGCTGCTGGGGCTGCAGCAACAGGTACTGCTGCTGCTTTTATTGCCTCATCGATGTTGATCTCGCTGAGGGCTGCCACCAACGCCTTGACCCTGACCTCGTCCACTGCGACTCCTGCAGCGGAAAGCACATTCTTTACGTTTTCTTCGCTTATTGGCTGCTTCGCGTTGTGAAGAAGCATCCCGGCATAAATATATT
>JAULTB010000017.1:21119-22969 GCA_038801655.1 Candidatus Methanosuratincola thermotaenarum
AATCACCCCCAAACAAGCGTAGAGTTATACGAAAACGTTTATACTTAAATCCTTCGCCTGAAAAAGTGGCGGAGTTTGTAGGTTAAGATCGCTGGAGAGCATTTTTTGCAAAGCCTTTGCACCTCATAGGTTCAGTTCCGGATGTTTCTTTGAGACCTCGGCAGCGAGTGCCTTTCCGCGAGAGGCTGCAACTGCGATCAGATCGTTCATTATTTCAGGTATTGGAACGCCTGCCTCGATTGCGACGCTCTTGGCTTCGTTGTATGCCTTTGCCACTATGAGGCTGATCGTGTCAGCAGTCGGGTACACCGCATTGACCGACAGGTTGAGCGCGGATCTCGCCGCATCCGTTATCATTGAGCGGTACTCGTCGAGGTTCACTGCAAGCACTTCTCCAGGTATGACAATCCCGTCATATGCCATGCGAAGCCTCAGACCGACAAGTATTGGCTTAAGACCGAGCTTGGATAGGAGGTCGGCCACATCCGCTGAGATGGCCTTGCCCTTCTCCACGACAGTAGTGTCCTTGGCAATCCAGACCGTGCCGTCCTGTATCTTGGTCGGGATCTTTGCGGCGCCGAACTTGCTTAGTATGGGACCTGGCTGAAGGCCGGTGTTTCCAGCAGTAACTACAATGTCATTGGGAGCGATCTCGCCTGGCGATGCAGCTGACTCGACCTTGTTCTTCTCGAACATGAAGTACATCTTGAATGGGTTCTTCTTGGAGAAGACGAAAGCATTCGAACCAGACAAGTACTTCTCCACAGCCTCAAGGTCCTTGAAACCCATCTCCTTCAGGGCTCTAACAACCAAAGTGTTCTTCGACACATGGATCTCAAGGTCGTCCTTGAACTTCTTCTTGAGCAGCTGGAGCTGGTTGGCTTTCATGCCCTTAAGGTCAGCTATCGCGAATATGGGGTACTTCTCAAAGAGCTGTATCAGTCGCTGAACTTTCTCCTGTTTTTGAATTTTTGCGGCTTTCATTGACATGACCCTCACCTCAATTTGGCTGGAGCGCCCATCGTAGTCTTCACTGCAAGCTTAGAAAGGTGCTGGTCGAGCTTTATCTTGCGGTCGACGGTGGTCAAGACGCTCATTATGTTGTCGACTATGGCAGTAGATGGCATTTCTTCCGAACCCACCCTGCACCTGACTGCGGGCTGATCCCTGATCCGGATACGGATCGAGTTACGGTATTTCTTTATCATCGCATCGACGTTCGCATTCGGCGGAATCGGCTCCGGCATCTTTCCCCTTGGGCCCAGCACGGTACCAAAGGTCTTGCCTACTAAAGCCATCAGGTCGGTCCTAGCCATGAAGTAATCATAGGCCTCTGCAAGCTTCTTTATCGCTTTCTTGTTTCCTGCGTACTGGTCTATCTCCTGCTTGGTTATCACCAGATCAGCACCGGCCGACCTTGCCTTGGTCACTAGGTCACCATCAGCAATGACGCAGATCTTGTTTTCCCTTCCAGGACCGTGCGGCAGCGTGACTAGCTCATTGATCCTGTTCTCGGGCGACTTCACATCGAGATCCTTGAAACTCAGGAAGAGCTCCACAGCTTGGACGAAATTCCGCTTTTTGGAGTTCTTCTTTGCCTCCTCGACTAGATTCACCAATTGCTTCTGATCAAGCTCCATTGGGTGCTCCCTCCGCGGCATTTATCAGGTCGTCGTATACTCCCTCGGAGATCTCTTTCTGGACCTCCCTTGGATCTTTACCAGCTACGGTTACGCCGATCGAGATGCATGTTCCAAGGACTTCCTTGAGGCATGATTTCAGCGACCTTGCCACCGAGAGGGGGTACCTCGTCTTGGCTATCTTAAGAGCCTGCTCAATACTGAGGTCTC
>JAULTB010000066.1:0-3546 GCA_038801655.1 Candidatus Methanosuratincola thermotaenarum
GATGTCGAGGAGCTGCTTCAGGAGAAGTTCCCGGACTGGAAGATCGACCAAGACCTCAACCGGTTCATCAGGAGGGGTTATCTCGATGAGGACCAGAACGGCGTGCTATTCATAGGTTGGAGGACGAGGGTTGAGATCGACAGGAAGCGCCTGCTTGACATGATTGCTGGCTCTTCCCCCGAGAAGGGAGGTCTCGAACCCGAATCCAAAGACTAGCCCTGCGCCTCCTGCCTTCTGTGTCGGAACCTGCTCTTCAGTGCATTCTTCTCTTCCCTGATAATCATGTCCACGAGAGAGTCGAGGTCTTTCGTGCGGGAAGTCGCTATTGTGAATGCTACAGGCTTAGGGAGGCTCCTCGAGGCTATGGCCATCGCTGCTTGCAGACCGTACTCTTTGGTCAGCTCCCCCGTCTCCACCGCCTCCTTGAGCATTGGCTTATGCTTCTCCGAGACTTTGCCCAGCTCTGACCTCTCTGCTGCCATCTGTGCAACCTCGTTAGGATCCTCGTCGAGCAGCCCTATCTTGGCAGAACCGCATTCCGGGCACCTAAATCCGCTGATGAACCTCTTTATTTTCACATTCTCCACGAACCTGAAGCACTCGGCACAAACGGCGACCCTGGCCTCGTTCAGGAGCCTCGCCTTGGTCGACTCGATGAGGAGCCTCTTTAGCCGGTCTGCAGGCACCAGATCTGTCTTCCAACCGAGCTCCCTGATGCCGATCCTTGAGATCGGGGAGATCGGCAGCTCAGGATCCATGACTCTGATCTTGAACCTCCCGGATTTGATCCCCTCGACAACCGAGACGAGCCCCTCGACGTCCAGATCCTTTGAGAAGACCTCGCTCATTGCCTCTTCGTATACTATGGTCCCCTTCAGGTTCTCCACCAGTTGGGTCGACCCGATATCGCTGATCTCGGCCTCCTTGCTTATTACCCCCATCCTCTTGGCGACATGGATGAGCCTCCTCCTGAATAGCCCCGTCCTCTCGACAGCAACCTCGGCGACCTTCCGTACCTCCTCTGCCTCTAGACCCTTGAGGATCTCAGCGACCAGGGCAGGGCTTACATTCGCCTTGACGAAGACCCTGTAGGCATCTTGGGAGGTGCCTGCGCCTACGCCTGTCCTCTCCGTTATCATGTACCCGAGTATCCTGGAGAGCGCCTTGTTTATCATGAGGCCAAAGGCGCAGCTCACTATGACATAGCCCTCCCAGCCTTCAACAGTGACCACCTCGTCTGTTGGGATCTCCCACAATCCCTCGGCCTGCTCCTTCAATTCTTGGAGTGCCCGGTAGAGGGTCTCCCTGGAAATTGGGTAATCCTCGAGCAATTCATCGATGATCTTGCCGTAATCCTTGCCCTGCTTCAATTCGCTGGCTGCCCTCCTCCTTATGCTGCCGACTTCCTGGGCTATCTCAAAAGGCACCGGTATCTCGTCGCCTATCCAGTCGGGTATCGCGCCCGTTGGATCCTCCTCAGCCCTGACGTACACCGTGTTCTTGTATACTTGGATAATCTTCCATGGTGACCCCCTCACTATGAACTTGACCCCGGGCTCCCCATACTCAGCAACGAATGCCTCGTCGAGGAGCCCTATTGCCTCGTCGGTCTTCTCATCAATCACCACGTAGTGCTTCTCCTCGGGGATCATCGAAAGGTTCTCGAAGTAGTACTGGTAGAGCGCCTCTTTTGGCCTAGACTTTATGAAAACCCCTTCCTCCGGAAGATAGAGCGCGAGCCTCGGCCTCCTGTTGCTCATGTACTCAAGCACCCTCTCAAGCCTCCCCTCCTCCAGAGCTGCGAAGGGGTAAGCCCTCCTCACAATCGAGAGGGCCTCGCCCACTCCCATCCTCCCCTCGTCGAGTAGGAGGCCGGCGAGCTGGTGCGTGAGCACGTCGAAAGGTCTCTCGATGATCTTGACCTCCTCCAGCTCCTCAGCGAGCGCCTTCCTGACTATTACTGCGGACTCGAGCGCATCGTCCGAGTCCATCGTGACTATCACGCCCCTCGAAACTCCCCCAACCCAGTGCCCCGAGCGCCCCACCCTCTGGAGCAGCCTCGTCACCTGCCTGGGCGAGTTGTACTGTATCACTAGATCGACGTTGCCGATGTCGATCCCGAGCTCGAGCGAGGAGGTGCATACTACCCCCTTCAGCTCCCCATTCTTCAGGCTCGACTCCACCTCAACCCTGGAGGACTTTGCCAGGCTCCCGTGGTGGATGCTAATCGGGGCATTGACGTCCCAGATCCTGAACCTGCTGGCTAGGATCTCCGCCTCTGACCTCGTGTTTGTGAATATGAGCGTCGACCTATTCTTCTCAATCAGATCCCTCAGCCTCCTGAGCCTTGCGGCAACTTCGGGAAATGTGGCCAGCCTCTCTGCCAGCTCATAGTCCGAGTTTTCAGCCTCAGGAAAAATCACATCGAGCTTCAGGTCCTTTGCGACTGAAACCCGGACGATCTCGCACCCCCTCCCTGATCCGACAAGGAACTTCCCAACCAGATCAGGCGATCCTATTGTTGCCGAGAGCCCGATCACTTGGGGCTCGACCGACGTTATCTCCCTAAGCCTCTCCAACGCCACAGCAAGCTGGACGCCCCGCTTGTCGTTGGCAAGCTCGTGGACCTCGTCGACTATCACCCACCTCACCTTCGACAGGTGTCTCTTCAGATTTCTCCCTGGCAGCATTGCCTGTAATGTCTCGGGCGTAGTGATCATGATGTCCGGCGGGGCCATCGTCTGCCGCCCCCGTTCCTTCGTCTCGGTGTCTCCGTGCCTGACTGCAACCTTAAGGTCGAGCCTGCTGCACCACCAGTGGAGCCTGCCGAGCAGGTCCCTGTTCAAAGCCCTCAGGGGTGATATGTATAGGACTCTAATCCCGCCGGTGCCCCCTTCCCTGATTATGCGGTCCAATACTGGCAGGAACGCAGCTTCGGTCTTGCCGGTGCCAGTGGGCGCGATGACGAGCACATTCTTGCCTTCCATTATTAGCGGGATCGCCTTGCTCTGCGGCTCAGTGAAGCCCTTGAAGCCCTTCTCCAGTATAATCCTCTGGATGGGTTTCGAGAAGGCTGAGAAAAGATCCTCCATAAGTTTGACCCAAGATTCCAATCACCCTTACATATATAAAAAATCCCGGGATCGCCGGACACTTTATAATCCGAAATGCCGTACCTTGATGCATGGTGCAGATAGGCGTAATCACGACATACGATGTGGTGCCTCATGAGGTTGAGGCAAAGGCAAGGGTTCTCGGGAAGGCGATAGCGAGGAGGGGTCACGTGCTAATCACAGGAGGGGATGGCGGGCTGATGAGGGTGGTCTCTGAGGCCGCATTCAAGGAAGGGGGCGTGACCGTGGGCATAATGGCTATGGAGATGGAGGGGATCGCTGGATCCCACCCTTGGCATAACCCATACAATCGAGTGGTGATACGGTCGGGGCAGTCCTTCGCTTCAAGAAGCTCCATTGTGGTAAGGAGCAGCGATGCAATTATCCTTGTGGCTGGAGGGGTCGGTTCCCTCACCGAGGTTGCGATGGCTTA
>JAULTB010000067.1:0-2957 GCA_038801655.1 Candidatus Methanosuratincola thermotaenarum
CTTGTGGTCCTCTTCACGACAATCTTCTTCGGGCTCTACGTGGTCTGGGACAAGAAAATCGACTTCTTCAAGGAGGTTCTAGTCTCGCCGCTGAATAGGACTTCGATATTCGTGGGCAAGATGCTGGGGGGATGCACGGACGGTTTGATTCAGAGCGGGATAATTATCCTCTTCGGACCCCTTTTCGGAATAAACTACACCGCCTATTCATTGGGGGTGGTGATCTTTTTCGTTCTGCTCCTGGCGATGGGGACAACTAGCCTCGGCCTTGCGATAGGCTCCCAGATGACAAGCTTTGAGGGCTTTGGGCTGGTCCAGTCATTCGTTATCCTGCCTCTCTTCTTCCTGAGCGGTGCGCTCTACCCCATAGATAACCTTCCTGCGTGGCTCAGCTGGATAACCTATGCCAATCCGCTCACATACATAGTCGACGGTATGAGGGGGGCCCTTCTGGGGCAGAGCAGTTTCCCGATCGTCCTTGACCTCGGGGTGGCCGCAGTCTACGTTGCAGTGCTTGTGGCGGTCGGCACCTATGCGTTCAAGAAGATGACCTGATCCGACGTGAGCTGCCTAACCTTAAAAGGGTGCGGGATTTCCCCCCACAATTTTAATCCTCATGGCCATGAATGTGAATATTCGAAGCAGCCCTCTGTACGACTTCTGAGAGGGCAGGGTGTATGTGAACTGCATCCATTATGCTGAAGGCATCGCCCTTCCCGCTCTTCATCGCCACAATGACTTCGTGTATCATGGTCGCGGCGTCTGTACCCATTATGTGGCACCCAAGTATCTTTAGGGTCTTCTTATCATAGAGGAACTTCACAAACCCGTCATGGTCCTCTATCGCCTTTCCCATCCCGGAGTCTATATATCTCCACTTTGCGGCAATGTACTCTACGCCTTTGGATCGGAGCTCCTGCTCCGTGCTTCCGACGGAGGCTATCTGCGGGGATGCGAATATGGCATGAGGCATTGCGGTGTAATCGACCGGGACCTTTTCCTCCGGGAAGAGTATGTTTTGGAGTGCATACTCAGCCTCGAGGTTGGCTGCATGTTTGAACGGGTACTTGCCGATTATGTCGCCTAGCGCGTATATTCCAGGCACGTTGGTCTCGAGGTATTCGTTGACTTTTATGTACCCTCGCGGATCGACTTGGACCCCGGTCTTTTCCAAGTCGAGGAGATCAGAGTTCGGAACCCTCCCAGCAGCGACGAGGAGCTGATCTGAACTGACAGTCACGATCGAAGAAGTCTTCAGATCCTTGACTGCGATCTCAAATGTGCCGCCCTCACGCCTAACTGAGACGGGCTCGGACGATGTGAATACCTTGTATTTTTTGGACGCTATGCCAGTGAATGCGCGGGCCACTTCCTCGTCCTCGCTGCTAAGCAGAAGATCTTTCCTGTGGATAATGTAGACATCTGTGCCCAAGGATCCGAAGAAATGCGCCAGTTCAGCGGCGATGTACCCGCCGCCTATGATCGCAAGGGTTTTCGGCTGCTCCCTTAGGCGGAGGGCCTCATCGCTGGTGATGAATCCGGATTCCCGTAGCCCCTCAATTTCAGGGATCTTGGGCCTAGCCCCTGCCGCTACGAGTATCTTCTCTGCAGTTATTTCTTCCCCATTAACCTCAATGATTTTTCGTCCCGTGAATTTGCCCAATCCCTTGAATAGGACTGGATTTTCGGAGGACACCAGGGCATTCTCAATGGACTTTGACTCAGAATCGACATCGGAAGTGACCCTATCCACGATAGCAGTGTAGTCGACTTCGTATCCCTTCACTCTTATCCCGAATCTGCCAGCGCCCCTTATTTCTTCGATCAGGTCTGAGCTGTGGATGAGCATCTTTGAAGGTATGCACCCGCGGTTGAGGCAGGTTCCGCCCAAGGGGCCCTTCTCAACTATTGCGACCCTGAGACCCCTATTGGCTGCGGCTACCGCCACATCGAGTCCAGAGCCGCTACCTATCA
The DNA here is from genome assembly GCA_038801655.1 of Candidatus Methanosuratincola thermotaenarum. Classification (GTDB taxonomy): domain Archaea; phylum Thermoproteota; class Methanomethylicia; order Methanomethylicales; family Methanomethylicaceae; genus Methanosuratincola; species Methanosuratincola thermotaenarum. Next base: position 1,975 of record JAULTB010000067.1, read on the forward strand.
CAATGAGGTCGAACTGCTTCAAATTAATCGCCTTCCGCAGCCATCATTCCGGCAGCTCAACCATTATTGAGCCTTCCTCGACCTTCACTTTGTAGGAGTTCAGGTCGGAGGTCTTCAATTTGATAGGTCCCAACTTCGGACCTGATATGGCTTTTCCCGAAGTCAGGTCGAACTTTGACCCATGAACGGGGCAGGTAACGGTTGTGCCGCTAATGGTACCCTTTGAGAGGTCCCCCTTCCTGTGCGAACACCTGTTGTTTATTGCATAGAAATTCCCGTTAATGTTAGCCACAAGAATTTCCCTTCCGGACACTGTGAAAGCCTTCATTGAGTTAGGAGGCACCTCTGAGAGGCTTGCAACCCTATAAAACGCCATATCCATCGCTACATATCTTTGTGGCTAACATTAATAAATTGAGCTGTGAGATAAAACCAATATGTGGGAAACGCAATGGAAACTTACGACGCGGTCATAATCGGGGGCGGGCCAGCCGGGGTTAGCGCCGCCATCTATGCCAAGAGGAAGCTTCTCCGCATAGTATTGATCAGCAAGGAAATCGGAGGGCAAGTTCTCCTAACTAGCAACATCGAGAATTACCCGGGGTTCGTGGAGAGGTCGGGCATGAGGCTGGCTGAGTACTTCGAGCAGCAGCTGAAGGAGCTCGGCGTCGAGATCTTCGAGGACTCGGTCAGAGAGGTACGCATTGAAGGCAAGATGTTCAGGGCAATCTGCGAGGAAGGGCGCGAGTTCTTGTGCAAGAGCGTGATAGCCACAGGAGGGGGCTCGCATAAGAAATTGAATGTGCCAGGGGAGGATGAGTTCTTTGGGAGGGGGGTGTATGTCTGCGCGACGTGCGACGCCCCACTCACGAAGAACAAGACGGTGGCGGTGGTGGGAGGCGGTAACGCGGCTTTCCAGAGCGCAGACCTCCTGGCAAGGTATGCGGACAAAGTGTATTTGATCCACCGCAGGAGGGAGTTCA
>JAULTB010000067.1:2967-3524 GCA_038801655.1 Candidatus Methanosuratincola thermotaenarum
GTAGAGAGCGTGCTTCTGGAGAACTTGGAAAACCGGCAACTCTTTGAGTTGCCTGTCCAGAAAGTCTTCATTGAAATAGGGAAGGAAGTCAAGGTCGATTATTTGAAGGGGCTCGTCCAGACGAACGGGTATGGCCAGGTAATCGTTGACAGGCTTCAGCGGACGAGTCGCGAGGGCATATTCGCCGCAGGGGAGATAACAGATCTCCCCTATGGTCAAGCCATAATTTCGGCAGGGCAGGGTGCGATCGCGGCGCTCGCGGCTTTCGATTACATCTCAGAGAATAAAGACAGATAATTTCAATGTTGCCCATCCAGCCCAGCAAGCTCAGCCGCGAGATCGACCGCCTTCTCCGGATCCTCCTCGAAGCGCAAGCACACTATTTTCCGGTGGTCGAGGAACCCGTCTGGGAAGAGCTCCACGAGACGGTCCGCAACCATCCCGGTGCCCTTCAGGACCACAATAGGCCTCTTCATGTTATAAGCCATCGCAACCTCGGTGAGGGAACCGACCCCTCCAGCCACAAGGATAATTGCATCGCTGCTCCTTACCACAAT